>NZ_PJJK01000076.1:0-26981 GCF_002929785.1 Cryobacterium sp. Y62
CGTAAAAGACAATCCTTGAAGGACGTCAGTCAGGGTTAGGGTCACGCAGCCTCAAGACTCTTCTCATCATTACCGTCAGGGTTGGGTGAGGCCAGCAGCTAATAGCAACTCCGCCGTGTGACGTAGGGCGAGAATCAGGAATCATCACCATGTCCAGCCCGTCTGTGAGCGCCGTGCGCGACGATAGTCCTAAGTTTCCTGGAGAACCTATAACCGGATTATGCCGAGCTTTCCCTGCGGAAATAGCCTCCGATCAGCACCACTACGCGAACATCGGCATAATCCGGACCTCGGGATAACCCAGGAATTCGCTCTCCCTTTTCAGCTCAGCATTCTCAGCTTGTAAAGCCTTGCATTCGGCCCACTCGACCGGGCTCGGTTCGCCAGCACCGCCGGCCTCGGGATGTTTCTCTTTCCAGACGCGAACCGAGTTGCCCAGCGTTCCCTCGACGACCCCGATCTCGGGCGCCACTTGAGCGATCGGCCGGCCCGATGAAATCACCAGCTCGACGGCCTCGACCCGGAAATCGGCGCTGAACTTACGACGATTAGTCATGAAACAGATTCTCCTAACGTCTGTCTCAATTCACCATACGGGCGCACCCGCCGCATGACGGGGGTGTTATTTTTCTGGTGCACCCATGCCACTGTGCGAACGTAGCCTTGATGTGATGGATTTTCCACCGTTGACGAACCGGATGGACCTATGAAGCAGCAGTCGATCACCTCACTCCCCGTTTCCCCGGAGGCCGAACGACGCAACCGGATGATCAAATATTCGATGGCCATGGGAATCCGTGTCGTCTGTATTGTGCTCATGCTGTTCGTACAGGGCTGGTGGCTCGTGTTGTGTGCGCTCGGTGCGATTCTGTTGCCGTACTTCGCTGTCGTGGTCGCAAACGTCAAGATTGCTCCCAGCGGAACTGACGTATTACGGCCGGGCGGCGTCGAACTCTACCGCTGTGACGACGAGGCCAAATGAATGCTTACGCGGTTGCCGCGACAGGTCCGATGGTAGCTACGATCCGATGATCGGCCTAGGACTACAGTCGCGTTCCGAGAACGGGTCTAAACAGACTTCGACGCCGGCCAGGGGCTCGGTGTGGAAGGAACACCCACATTCTTCGTCAACAACGACAAACTCACCATCGAATCTACTGATGACCTCCGGGCCGCGTTCGATCAGACTCTGGCCGAGTAGCCACTAACCGTCCGGGCAAGCGCTACCAAGCGCCGCACTCTTCCCGCGCCACCATCACTAACATCAACGGTGATCACCGATCAATTCTCTCGTTCCACCTTCTCGATAGGCTCAAGAATATGCGCACCAAGAGCACCAAGAGCACCAAGAGACGTGCCTCTGGCACCCCCGCCGCGTCAACGTTTGCGCGCGCCGGGCTTGCACCGGGCTTGTTGGGAGCGTTGGTGCTCTTAGCCGGGTTCGTCCTCGTCGATGGGGAAGGCTTCACCATCATCCGATACGCCGTCAGTATTCTCGCGCTCATCCTCTGCGTCTTTGTTATCCAGGTTAAAACATGGTGGTGGCTGGTGCTACTGGCGCCCATCGCCGTGCTCTGGAGCCCCGTCGTGGTCCTCCCCTTCGAAGGGGAGGGCTGGCTCGCAGCCCAGTTCATCGCAGCCCTGACCTTCGTCATCGTCGGCATCCGCAACAAAGTGCCGGTTCGTCCCGAATGACTCGTATGCCGACCGCGGTGACCCGGCGAACGGTGTTAGGCGCCGGGCTTTCCGCCGCGGCTCTTCTTACTCTCGCCGCATGTAGCCCGCAGCCACAACTGTTATCGCCGCAGTCCGCTGCCGTTCGGGCTGCGGAGAAACGCAGGTTCTCGTCGGGGAATTCCGTTGAGGTCGGCCTGCGAGCGAGCGCGACTACCGTCGATTTGGCCGGTACGCTCGCCGCGACCTGGAGTTACGGCGCGCTCCCGGCCGCAACGATTCGTGCCACCCAGGGCGATCTGATCAGGGCCCGCGTCGTGAACGAGTTGCCGGAAGCGACGACGGTGCACTGGCACGGCATCGCGCTACGAAACGACATGGACGGTGCGCCCCATCTCACCCAAGATCCGATCCCTCCCCAGTCCGAGTTCAATTATCAATTTTTGACGCCCAATGCCGGCACGTACTGGTTCCACCCGCACGTCGGTACGCAGCGCGACCGGGGCCTCTTGGGCGCATTAATCATCGAGGACCCGCACGAACCGTTGGTTTACGACGACGAATGGGTCGTCGTTCTCGATGATTGGATCGATGGCGTGAGCGCTACGCCGCCCGAAATATTCGCTGAACTCTCCCAAGGCATGAGCGAAACACCGCAGGGCCAGAGCAACATAATGCAGAATGCGCGATCATCGCTGCTCCGCGGGCACGCCGGTGATGTGAAATATCCGCATTACCTCGTCAACGGCCGGCCGGCCGCCGACCCGGAGACTTTCCGTTCGCGCCCGGGGGGGCGCATTCGCATCCGGCTGATCAATGCGGGCGGTGACACCGCCTTCCGTGTCGCCCTCGGATCGCACCGCATGACGATCACTCACACCGATGGCTACCCGGTCGAGCACGTTGACGTCGACAGTATCCTGCTCGGAATGGGCGAACGCTACGACGTGCTCGTCACGCTCGGCGACGGCGCTTTCCCCTTCGTCGCCGAGGCCGAGGGGAAAAAGGCCCGTGGGTTTGCTCTTGTTCGAACCGCGTCATGGGCCACGGCGCCCGCTTCAAACGTCACGGTGTCCGAACTCACCGGACAGGTCGGAACAGCCGATCAGCTCGCCGCCGCCGCGGAGGTCGCGCTGCCCGTCAAAGATATCGACCGGCAACTGACCGTGCGTCTCACGGGCGGCATGGCAAGCTACGACTGGGCGCTCGACAAACGACCATTCAATATGGCCAAGCCGCTCGACAACGCGCGAATCATCCGTGCCGGGGAACGCGTCGGGATCGATTTCGTCAACACCACAACAATGTGGCACCCGATGCATCTACACGGACACACCTATCAGCATCTGGGCGGTGGTCCCCGCAAGGACACCTCCATTGTGGTTCCCGGGCAGACACTGTCCGTGATTTTCGACGCCGACAACCCGGGTCAGTGGATGCTGCACTGCCACAACGTATACCACTCCGAATCCGGAATGATGACGACGGTCGCCTACGAAAAGTAGCCGTGCTGGCCGGTTTCGGCCACATCATGAAAAATGGGACAAACGTCGACGTTTAAGTGGATTGGCATTTTGCCAACTCAAATGATTAGTTTGGGCGCAACAGACCAGACCCGGGACCCGGTCTTTCCACCCGCCAGGTCGACCGATTGGAATATCGGCGGCGCCCAGCTCCTAGACACGGCGCACAACACGTCAGGAGCTGCCCAATGACTGGGCTCTCCTGCTCCATCTGTGGATGATTTTTGGATTAATCCGGCCGGGGAACACGGGTTTGTGACCGCCGAGGTTGAGCATTGCTAGATGAGTGAGTCCTAATCGGTTGGTAGCGCGCCGACTGCTCAGTCCGATCGGACTTTCCCCGCGTGGGCGCTGTTAATCGAGGGCGGTACCGACGTTGACCCCGCCGGTGTTCGTGCCGAAACTATAGACCCCGTAGGGTGCTGCCTTGCCCAGTTCCCCGATGAAGTCGTAGGTATTGGTCGCCTCCGGGGCGCCGCGGGGTGCGTACTCCGCACCACGATTGGAGAACCGCCCGACGTTTCCTTCTTCTTCAAATCGACCGAGATCACCGGCAGCCCAGCCTCGGCGAACGCGCCGAATTGGGCATTGAGGTACCCGAACTGGGCATCGCGGTCCGGGTGCTGGGCTCCCTCGAGCTTCTTGGCGTTGGCCTGCAAACTGTAACCGTGGTCCTTCAATAACCTGTCCACCGACTTCGTCGTCCACCGCAGCAGCGACATCGGATCCCCCGGGTCACCGGATCCACCAGCGCATCCAATGCCGTCCACACCTGCGGATCGATCCGCTCCACCGGTGGACGACCCGCGCCCTTGGCGCGCACCCGCCCATCAACGACCAGCCCCGCCTCGAACCCCGCCAACCCCGTTATCTCTGCGATAGCAGAAGACTACGGATAAATGACTCCCAAACAGAAATAATTCTCGCGCGAGTCCATAGTCCAGACAGTCGACATCGGTCGCGAACCAGGACTGGAACTCCCCGGTAGACCGCGGATAGTGCACGCCCACCACGGGCCGAAACGCCGCCCCAGCCCCAGCCTAGTCCGGTCAGATGAATAGCCCGATCATCTGAAACACGCCGAAGACAATGGAATAAACGCGACTGTAGTACTAGGGTACGCGCTCGACGTGACAGCTCCGGAGCCACTGCCGGCCGGGCATCCACTCTTCGCACTGCCCAATGTGCTGATCTCACCGTACGTCGGCGGCGCCTCGAGCGCGATGCTGCCGCGCATGGCCAGCTCGTGCGCGAGCAAATAGAACGGATGCTGCGCGGCGAGACCCCGGTTAACGTCGTGTTGATGAGCTAGTCGCGTCGATCGCGCGCGACTACCCCGCTTGGACCGTAGGCTGGGAGCATGATAACAGCCCTCAGTCCGACCCGTCTGGATGACATCGAAGAAGCACTCAAGAACGTGAAGGATCTGGAGATCGGCATCAATGTCGTTGATCTCGGCCTGATCTACGGCTTGGCCTGGGACGACGACACCGACACGCTCGTCATCCAAATGACGCTCACCTCGGCTGGCTGCCCCGAGCAGGACGTGCTTGCGGAACAGACCGAACAGGCGCTCGTTGGCGTTGTCGAACGCTATCGGATCAACTGGGTCTGGATGCCGCCGTGGACTCCCGACAAGATCACCGACGACGGCCGCCTCATAATCAGCGTACTCGGCCTGACAACGTAGCGGCTCGACTGCTTCGGCGTCCTAAGACGCTCGCCGTACCCTGCCAACTCCGTTATCTCTGCCATAGCAGAAGACTACGGATAAATTACGCCCAAACAGAGCCAATTCTCGCGCGAACCCCAAGCGCGTAACAGGGCATCAATTCGGGTGAGCGCTTCTGGGTAGTCCCACCAGCGGGCAGCCCAGCGGAACGATGCGTTAGGACTCGCCAGTAAATAAGCCGGTGTTTCATGGTTTTTGTTTTATCGTTGTGCTCCGGCAATTGATGCAGAGGTTGAGGCGGTGTTGCGGGCGAAGTTTGAGTCGTTATTGTCGCATCTGGATGAGCGCCAACGGCGCCTGACATTGGGCGCGGAAGCGCGAGTGTTGGGGCACGGCGGCATCAAACTCGTTGCTCGGACGGCGGGGGCCAGCCCGGGCACGGTGTCCCGGGGCGTGGCTGAATTGGAGGCTGGTGGTGATCCTTCGCCTCGGGTCTATGAGAGCAGCGCGGGGCGGAAACGGCAGACGATCACGGACCCGGGACTCAGTGACGCGCTGCTGGCACTGGTTGAGCCCGACGAGCGGGCGGAGCTCCGCGGACTCCTTCTCGGTCACGCCGGGCTTCACTCCCTCTTCGACGTCGGCTTTTTTCAGCCAGTTCGCTAGGCAGGACTCCGAGATGCCGAAGTCCTTCGCGATCTGGTGCAGCGGGGCTTCGTGCTTCCTGGCGACCGCGACGACATCACCGCGAAACTCGGGTGGGTAGGACTTGGGCATGATGACATCCTTCCAGCGAAGACGAATCTCCACAGGTCAGGAGTCAACCAAACCGGGGGCAGTCTCGCTCTGGCTGCTTGACTATCACCATGAACGCCGCGCTACTTTATCCTGCTGGCTACAACGCCGATTTCCTCCAGATCCCTTTGCCTCTCCCGGCCCCTCCCGCGGGAACTCTGATTCGTGAACTGCTCTACACACATTTCACCGTGCTCTTAGGCCCCGCGCGGCGCCTCGCGATCGCGACCGGCGTCAACATCGACGGGGATCGCCTCGTTACCGTTGACCGAGGCGAGGGCTGGCACCTCGACTCGCGGATCCCGCTCTACGAACAGGCCGGCGAGGCTCTCTATGCCAGAAACGATCTCGACCGCGGGCACCTCGTCCGCCGCCTGGACCCGGTCTGGGGCGACGCAACGACAGCCCGGCGAGCGAATTACGATACCTTCGCCTACACCAACGCCGCCCCGCAAGCCGGAGCCTTTAACCAATCGAAACAACTCTGGCTCGGCCTCGAGGACCACGTCCTCACCTACGCACGCACCAACGGTAACCGCCTCAGCGTTTTCACCGCCCCCGTACTCTCCGCCGAGGATCCGATATACCGCNAAAAGGCTCCACCGTTTTGCATGCTGCCGGATTCGTCCTCGACCAAAGTCCACAGTTAGAAGACATCGACCTTGACACGGTCCGCGCCCCAGCCCTCATGTACGGCACTCCCCCACCGCTTGGACCATACCGCACCTACCAAGTACCCATCGTGGACATCATCGACCTCACCGGGCTCAACCTGACCGCCCTATCCGAAGCAGACGTCTACGCCCCAGCCCCAGCCATCCGGGAAGACGCCGAGCGTCGAACGCGTTGGGTCGAACTGATCGATACCGCAGGCATCCACCTCTAACCACACCGAATCGTCTACAGCCAGCTCAACCCGCGGCGCGAAGGTAGACGTAGACGGTTTCGCAGCTGACCCCAAACTCGCGAGCAAGAACAGACTTCGGCACGCCCGCAGCAGCCTTCACCCGCAGCTCGGCTGCACGGACCACATCCAAGGATGGGGTGCGGCCGCGGTAGACACCACGCTTCTTGGCCAGAGTGATGCCCTCACGTTGACGTTCACGGATCAAAGATCGCTCAAACTCGGCAAACGCCCCCATAACGTTCAAGAGCAGGTTCGCCATCGCGTTGTCGTCGCCCGTGAAACAGAGCTGCTCTTTCACGAACTCGACCCGGACCTTCTTCGCCGTGAGCCGGCGCACGATCAGGCGGAGGTCATCCAAGTTGCGGGCCAGGCGATCCATGGAATGCACGAGAACGGTATCGCCATCTCTGACGAACTTGATCATCTCTTCCAGCTCGGGCCGGTTCTGATCCTTCCCCGACGCCTTATCCTCAAACACCCGATCGACCTCGACGCCAGCAAGCTGACGAACAGTGTTCTGATCGAGAGTACTCACTCGCACATACCCAACTCGTTGACCCGCCATGCGACTCTCTCCCCTGTTCTGTCAGATTGAAGTCTAAGACCCCGCCAGGAGGGGTGTCCATCAATCAAAACATGACTCTATCCTGACAATATTTGATATGAGCGACTGCCGCCTAGTTGGGGTACACCCCGCATGTGCACCCACCGAGGAATTTTCGACCGTATATCTGCCGCCGTGGCCAGCCGCGCTGTCCAAAGCCCACTGGGGTCGGGCTGTCGAGCGGCGGGGCACCTACCGCATTTACCTGGCCCAACGCGGCACCAGCCAGTACTGCCTGCGTCGACCTGACCGCGTCCAGTATCTGCGCGGGGGCCAGCGTGATCGCCTAAGAGGGACTGCGCCTCAACACCGTGGTTTCGGGCGCCCTCGGCGTCGACGAGACCGGGCCGCAGGTGCTTCTCGACCTAACGGCAATCCGGTTGACTGAAGCGACGGTGATGTCCAGCAACTTGAAACACATGCCGCCGCGCTGAACGTCGTCGTCGTCACCATGGATCTCGCCCAACTCGCATGAGTCATTTCCCGTTCGGAGACGCCTCCATGCCCAGCACTTACCCACCTGAATCAACCGCAAACGATTGAGAATGTCGGCGTACGCTCAGAGGTATTGAACCGTCCGGTTCCCTGCAAAATCAAGGGAATCCGCGAGGTTCCGAGACATTCGGTCGCGTCCAGAATTGCCTCGATTCTGCAAGGGGTCGCGTGTTTGAATCACGTCAGCCCGACGAAACGAAAATGTCCCGGTAGACCGCAAGATTTATCGGGACTTTTTGTATTCCATTTGATTTGCCGGTTGAGTTGCCCATTTCTCGGGCGTGACGTAATACTGAGCTTCAATCCGACAGTCGACATACTGAATCGCCCGGCGGCTGCCCTGCGCCAGAAAAATACACAGGTGAGAAACGACAATTAAGAGTACCCGAAACGATCGTCGTCAACGATATTTGTACGTCCGCCGGCCGGGGCGCGGTTGTGAAGTTGCCGGTCCTGCCTCATTGCGCGTGCCACGCCGCGCGCAATCATCCGGTTCAGGTCCGCGAACTGATCGACCTGCTTATCAATATCAGCCCAGACCCGGGTGATGATCGCCCCGATAGCGCGCCACACGATGCGCATCAACACAGTGATCGCCGTTTTGGAAGTCTGCGTGGCCAACCACGCGATCTGGTCGTCAGAGAACAGCGTGTGCCCGGTTTGATGCCGAGCCCACGGGACGGCAGCGACGGTAACGCCGTGCTCACCACAACTCATCCGTGGTGCCGCGGCTTCTAACTGAATTTGCACCGAGCCAGCGTCCAGCGACCGCCAGTGGCGGCGACCGTCACCAGCGTATTAGCGGGTGCAGCGTTTTCGGCAGGATCCACAGCGGTTCCGCATCGACGCCGTTGGTCGCACCGATGCGACCAGAATGCCGGTGTCCACGTTGAGATTGACCGCTTCGGCGATGGTCTCGTCGACTCCGAGCAGAGTTCGCCATAGTGTTGAGTTTTGCACGCCGTTTTCTCGTCCCTGTGTTTCTTGCCTTTGTCAGTTTGAAACCTAGACGGAGAGCGGCGTGCACTCGTTAAGGCGCTCGGAAACGACCCACGGTTACGTCAGGAGAGCCCAAATCTCTGGTGCTCTCTCCAGTCCAATTGGGGACCTCTACCTAGCCACGGACATGGCGATTCTAAAGAGCCGATTTAATCGCAGAGCCCCGTGTGCTCGCACGCACAAAGAGGCCAGGCGCAAGCACGACGGTCCGATGCTATGTGCGAGCTTAAAGCTCGTGTTTGCTCAAGTCGGCAGCAGAGAAATCGCACGTCGGAAGAAGTATCCCTACGTTTTTCGAGGTCCTTCCGCTCCAATTTTGGGCATAACGATTCCGCCCCGATGCAGACCTCAAGCCCCGGTGGACTCGCGAACGACCAGTTCAGGGTGAAACACGATATGTTCGTGCTCAAACGCGTCGCCGCCCTCGGCCTCGCGCAGCAGCAGGTCGACGGCGGTGTAGCCGATCAGCGCGCTCGGCTGGCGAATCGACGACAGCGGTACAACGGCGGCGGCGGCAAAGGCGATATCATCGTAGCCGATCAATGCGATATCGCGGGGCACGAGCAGGTCGCCGCGCATGTTGAGCGCCTGCAGCACCCCGATGGCGAGCAGGTCGTTGGCGGCGAAGATTGCATCAGGCCGCTCACCCGGTGCGCGGTCCAGAATCTGTTGGCCGGCGGCGCGGCCGGCCAACACTGAGAGCGCGTCCGTATGCACGACGTCGATACTGGCAAGCGGATGCTCCGCGACAGCCTCGCGGGCACCTTGCAGCCGGTCGATCACTTGCCGAATATTGCTCGGCCCGCCGACGAAGGCGATGCGCGTTCTGCCGATGTCCACCAGGTGCTGCGCAGCGAGGCGCCCGCCCGCCACGTCGTCGACCGCAACCGAGGAAAAACTATGGTCTTCAGTTTGTCGATCGACCAACACGGTCGGCGTTCCGCGGGACCTCAGAAGAGTAAGCCGCTCGCTAATGTCACCAAGGGGCGAGATCAGCACCCCGTGCACGCGCTGCTCCTCGAACAAGTCGAGGTAGGCGGCCTCCCGCGCACAGTTATCGTCGGTGTTGCCGAGGAGAACCGACAGTCCCTCTTCGGATGCTCGAGCTTCGGCACCCCTGGCAAGATCGGTGAAGAACGGGTTGGCGACATCGAGCACCACGAGTCCTAGGCTTCGGCTGCGGCCGGCGCGCAACTGGCGGGCAGCATCGTTTCGAACGAAGCCCAAATCGGAAATGACCGCCCGTACCCGAGCGACTGTTCCCGGCGAAACCTTGTCGGGCCGGTTCAACACGTTCGACACCGTGCCCACCGACACTCCGGCGGCGGCGGCGACGTCGTTGACACTGATCGATGCCACGTTGACTCCTCTACTGGCCGGCTGGCTTCGGGGATCTTTGTCCCAGCCTATTGGTCGGCCCCGATCAGGCTGAAACGAATCAACCCCACAAATGGCAATTCATTTCGATTGGGAAACGATCCTCAAGTTCGTTGTTGACGGTTGATCGACATTCCCCATAGTATTCACATGGCAACCGAAATGAAACGATTCACTTAGTTTTTTTCCCTGAACGTGGAGGCACGACGCCAAGATGAGCATCAGCCCTGAACCGACTGTCAAACGGTCGATGACACCGCTACTGTCGCTGCGCGGGGCGGCGAAAGCTTTCGGTCCGGTCATCGCACTCGCCGATGGCGTGGTCGAGATTCTCCCCGGGGAAATCCACGCGTTGGTCGGCGAGAATGGCGCGGGCAAGTCCACCCTGGTCAAGATTCTGGCGGGACTGTACAGCCTCGACGCCGGTGACTTTCTGGTCAAGGGACGTCCGGTGACCTTTCGCACCGTCGCCGACAGCAAAGCAGCCGGCATCTCCGTCATCTATCAGGAACCAACACTCTTTCCCGATCTCACGGTCGCGGAAAACATCTTCATCGGGCGCCAGCCCAAGAACGCGCTCGGCCTGATCAACCGGTCGGCCATGCGCAACCAGGCTCGCGCCCTGTTCGAACGGCTCGGCGTGCGCATCGAGCCGGACCGGATCGCCGAGGGACTTTCAATCGCCGATCAACAAATCATCGAGATCGCCAAGGCTATCTCCCTCGACGCGAGTGTACTCATCATGGACGAACCGACGGCGGCTCTCTCGGGCGTTGAAGTCGAGCGGCTGTTTCAGGTGGCGCGCGCCCTGAAGACGAGTGGTGCAGGCATCCTCTTCATTTCGCACCGGTTCGACGAGGTCTTCGCACTGTGTGATCGCATCACCGTAATGCGTGACGGTGAGTACATCACGACCCACCAGACCACCGAGGTCACCACGGACCAGATCGTGCGCGAGATGGTCGGTCGGGACATTGGCGCCCTGTTTCCCAAGGTGATCGCCGATGTGGGCAAGACGGTGCTCAAAGTCTCGGACCTGTCCCGTACCGGTGTCTTCACCAATATCAGCTTCGAGGTCAAAGCCGGCGAAATCGTGGCCCTGGCCGGTCTCGTAGGCGCCGGTCGCACCGAAGTCGCTCGCGCCGTCTTCGGCATCGATCCCTACGATCACGGCTCGGTAGAACTGCACGGCGCCCAGGTCAAGCCGAGCAATCCGCAGGCCGCGATCGATGCCGGCATGGGTTTCGTGCCAGAGGATCGTCGCAAGCAGGGCCTTGTGATGGACCTCTCGGTGGCGCGCAATGCCGCTCTGACCCTGCGCAACCGCCTGTCGCGGTTCGGCCTCATCAACGGAACAACCGAGCGTCGGGCCGCAGAAGAGTGGACCACCCGACTGCAGGTCAAGACGGGATCCCAGGAATACAAGGTCTCCACGCTGTCCGGTGGCAACCAACAAAAGGTTGTGCTCGCCAAATGGCTGGCCACCGAACCGTCGTTTCTCATCGTCGACGAACCCACGCGCGGCATCGACGTCGGCACCAAGAGCGAGGTGCACCGGCTGCTATCCGACCTCGCCGGGCGCGGCATCGCGATTCTCATGATCTCCAGCGAACTACCCGAAGTGCTCGGCATGGCCGACCGGGTCCTCGTCATGCACGAAGGCCGCATCACGGCACAACTCGCCCGAGCGGATGCGACGGCCGAGTCGGTCATGCACGCGGCCACCGCAAAATTGGAGCATTCACTGTGACCCTCGATACCTCACCACCGGCAACATCCGAGACGACGACCCGGCGTGCGAACGGTTTCGCTGCCGTTCTGCGGCTGCGGGAGATCCCGGTCACGCTCGCCCTCATCGTTCTAGTCACCCTGACCTACATGGCCAATCCGCTCTTCCTGAGCCAGCAGGGCGTAAAAGACCTGCTCCTGAACGCGACGATCGTCATCATCCTCTCCGTCGGTCAGGCGATGGTGATCGTCACCCGCAACGTTGACCTGTCCATCGGATCGATCCTCGGAATTGTTGCATTCAGCACTGGAACCCTGTTTGTGACTTTTCCGGGCATTCCCATTGTGCTGGTGTTTCTCGCGGGAATGGCACTCGGCGCCCTGCTCGGCAGCATCAACGGGTGTCTGGTCACCGTCGCCAAAGTGCCATCCCTCGTGATCACCCTCGGCACGCTCTACATCTACCGTGGTCTGAACAACGCCTGGGCCGGCGGTACGCAGTACTTTGCCGGAGACCGACCGCATAGCTTCGGCGCGTTGTCGGTCGACACCATCGCCGGGTTTCCCCTCATCACCCTGATCGCGATCGTCGTCGTCATCATCGTCGCCATTTTCATGGCGTCCACCCGTCCCGGCCGTGACCTCTACGCCATCGGCTCCGACCCGGAAGCGGCGAAACTGTTCGGAATTCCGGTGACTCGCCGCGTGCTCCTCGCTTTTCTGAGTAACGGAGTGCTGGCGGGTCTCGCCGGCGTGCTCTACGCCAGCCGGTTTAACTCGGTCGGGGCAACGACCGGTACCGGCCTCGAATTCGACATCATCGCCGCCGCCGTCGTGGGCGGCGTCGCGATCTTCGGTGGCAGTGGAACCGTGATCGGAGCGGCGATCGGCGCGCTGCTGCTGACCACGATCACGAGCGCACTGACCGCCATTCGCGTCGACAAATTCTGGCAGCAGGCCATTGTCGGCCTGCTCATCCTCGCCGCGATCGTCATCGATCGAATCGCCCGCATTCGAACAGCGAAGAAGCTCCGACTCAGTGAGGCACGCGATGTTTAACCCTCCGACCGAATTACTCCCGACCGCGACCAACCAATCGGGCACTCGCACGGCCGCAGTGCCATCCGTGGGTGGCCGAACCGGAATCGCACGAATCCTGCTCAGCCGCGATACCGTGATGATCTACGCCCTCGTCGCGTTCGTCATCTACGCAGCGCTATTCATTCCCCGGTTCGCCAGCCCGGTCTCAACCGGTTTTCTGCTCCTGGATGTAATTCCTGCGCTGCTCATCGCCCTGCCGATGACCCTAGTGATTATCACCGGCGAGATCGACCTTTCGGTGGCGAGTATCGCCGGTCTCACGAGCGCCTTGATGGGGGTGCTCTGGGGCGCCGGCCTCGATATCGGGCCTGTGCTCATCATCAGCCTGCTCGCCGGAGTACTTGCCGGGGCTTTCAACGGTCTGCTCGTAGCGGTTCTCGGCCTCCCCTCTCTGGCCGTGACCATCGGTACTTTAGCTCTCTTTCGCGGCCTGGCGCTCGTGGTGATCGGCGACAACGCAGTAGCCAACTTCCCGCCAGCGCTCACGAGCTTCTTCACCTCGAAAATTGGCGGCACCGGAATACCCACGGTCATGATCGGAGTGATCCTCGTCGCCATCATCTTTGGCGTAGTGCTGCACCTCACTCCGTTTGGTCGTGGCCTGTTTGCCCTCGGATATAGCAAGGAAGCTGCCATCTTCGTGGGTATCAAAGTGGTACGAGCCAAGTTCTGGCTCTATGTCGCATCGGGCTCCGTCTCGGCGCTGGCTGGTATCTACTGGACCCTGCGCTACTCGAGCGCCCGCAGCGACAACGCCAGCGGCCTCGAACTTACGGTGATCGCTGCCGTGCTGCTCGGCGGTGTCTCCATCTTCGGCGGCAAGGGGTCGATTCCCGGTGCCATCGCCGGAGTACTGCTGATCGGAACGATCAACTTTACCTTGCGGTTGGGACGAATCTCCGACGTGGTGCTGATTATCGTTACCGGCACCCTGCTCATCGCCTCCGTGGTCGCCCCCAGCATTTTCGAAGGCGTCACGAAATGGCTTCATACCCGGCGACACCGCCGCACTCTTCCCCAGGCATCGGCCTCGGGAGCAACCCGCGCCACAGCATCCGGCGTTCAGGAAAGGAAATGACAATGGAGTTCATTCGTTATACCAAGACGAGGCGCACTCGCCGCCTCCTCGCCTTCGCGGCCGTCGCCACATCTGTCGCCCTCGTCGCGAGCGGGTGCGCCTCCGGCGGCGACGCCGGCACCGGAGGCGGAGCCGAGGGAGATCTCAGCATCACCTTCATTCCCAAGCAGCTCAACAACCCGTACACCGATGTGGTTCTCGGCGGAGGAGAGGATGGCGCGACCGCCGCCGGCTTCGCCGCCACCGAGGTGGTTGGGCCGCTCGAAGCGAGTGCGTCCAGCCAGGTTTCCTTCATCAATGCCGAAACCCAGGCCGGCACCAGCGTTATCGTGATCGCTGCCAACGACCCGGATGCCGTCGGTCCGGCGCTCGAGGAAGCGCGCGCTGCCGGCGCCAAAATCGTGGCGTTCGACTCAGACACCAACCCCAAGTACCGAGACGTGTTCATCAGCCAGGTCATCGCAAAAGACGTCGCGCTGATTCAGATCGAGCTGCTCGCCGAGCAGATCGGCGGATCGGGAGAAATCGCGATTCTCTCGGCCACAGCCAACGCGACCAACCAGAACGAGTGGATTAAGTTCATCGAAGAGGAGCTCGCCTCCAACCCGGAATACGCGGAAATCTCCCTCGTTGCCAAGGTCTACGGTGACGACGACGACACCAAGTCGTTCCAGGAGGCCCAGGGTCTGCTGCAGGCCTACCCGAACCTCAAGGGCATCATCTCTCCGACCACAGTCGGCATCGCGGCCACGGCACGCTATCTCTCCACCTCGAACTACAAGGGCACCGTCGCGCTAACCGGGCTCGGGCTGCCCAATGAAATGCGCCCGTTCGTCAAGGACGGCACCGTCACCGCGTTCGCCCTCTGGGACCCGGCACAGCTCGGCTACGTCGCCGCGTTCGCCGGCAAGGCTCTCGCCGACGGAACCATCACCGGAACCGAGGGCGACACCTTCGACGCCGGCGACCTCGGTGAGCGCGAGGTGGGTGCCGACGGGATCGTCATCGTCGGCCCGCCGACCACGTTCAACGCCGACAACATTGATGACTACGACTTCTAAGTAGTCCTCACAGGCAGCGGATGCTGTGGAACGGATACTGCGGCATCCGTTCCACAGCCCTCGACCGCCCAACTTCACGAACTTCAGAGGCAGGAGTGATCCATGACGAACACCACGATATCGAACGCCGCTACGGTGACCGGTGGGCGCGCTCTTCCCACCGGCCTGCTCGAGCCCAAAACGCGTCGCCGTACCCGAATCGGCCTGGTCTCCGGCGGACTGGGCGCCTACTGGCCGCAATTTCCCGATCTCCTCCCCCTGCTACAGGACTCCGCACGGTATGTCACCGATCGGTTTACGGCCCTTGACGCAGACGTGATCGATGCCGGGTTCATCTCCGACGCTCCGGATGCCCAGACGGCCGCGGAGAAGCTACGCGTTGCGGACTGTGACCTCATCGTGGTTTTCCTTGCCACCTACCTCACCTCGTCGATGGTGCTGCCGATCGCCCAGAAGTCGCACACCCCAGTACTGGTCATCGATCTGCAGCCGACCGAAGCGATGAACCATGCCACCTTCGATACCGGCCAGTGGCTCGCCTACTGCGGTCAATGCCCGGTTCCCGAGGTCGCCAACGTCTTTCGGCGGGCCGGCATTCCGTTTCGGTCGGTCTCCGGCTATCTGCAGCAGGACAGCGCCTGGGACCGCATAATCTCGTGGGTGCATGCGGCCGGTGTCCGAGCGACGTTGCGCACCGCCCGCCACGGTCTCATGGGCCACGTCTACCCCGGTATGCTCGATGTCTCGACCGATCTCACCAGCGTGTCGACCACGTTCGGCTCTCACGTCGAGGTGCTCGAGTTCGACGACCTGCGTGTGCGGGTCGACGAGGTAACGGATGCCGCGGTGCGGGAACGCATGCACCTCGCGTCGCAACTGTTTAAGGTCGACGATTCGGTCCAACAGGAGGACTTCGCCTGGGGCGCCAAGGTTTCGGTCGGGCTGGACCGGTTGGTGGCAGACTTCGACCTCGATTCGGTCGCCTACTACCATCGAGGCCTGGCCGGCGAACAGCACGAACGGCTCGGCGCCGGCCTGATTCTTGGATCCTCGCTGCTGACCGCCCGTGGAATTCCGATGGCGGGTGAATACGAACTGCGCACCTCGATCGCGATGCTGTCCAGCCAGGCCATCGGAGCCGGCGGGTCATTTACCGAAATTCAGGCGCTCAACTTCTTCGACAACGTCGTGGAGATGGGGCACGACGGGCCCGCCCACCTCGCCGTGAGCGCACGGGAACCCCTACTGCGCGGGCTCGGCGTCTACCACGGAAAACGCGGCTGGGGCGTGTCGGTAGAGTTCGATGTGCAGCCCGGACCTGTCACGACCTTCGGTGTCGGACAAGACCCCGACGGGCGCTACGTCTTCGTCACCTCGGAGGGTACGGTCGTGCCCGGTCCGCTGCTCGCGATCGGCAACACGACCTCCCGTGTCGACTTCGGCGGCGATCCGGGTCGCTGGGTTGACGAGTGGAGCCAAACCGGCATCGGCCACCACTGGGCACTTAGCCTCGGCCACCGCGCCGACGACATCAAGGCTGCCGCGAGCCTGCTGGGAATCGAGCACCGCCATGTCGCGCTCGTCTAGCGCCTGAACCGCGCGCCGGAAGCGGGCTCCGCTCGATCCGGTCTTGCTACCCGGCATCCTACACTCCATAATTGAAACGATTCATTTACTCCTGGAGGAGTCACCGATGACGAACACCGCCGCACGCCGCGTGTGCTTTGCGTTACACGTCAAGCCGGAACGCATCGACGAGTATCGCGAGCGCCACGCGGCAGTCTGGCCCGAAATGCTCCGGGCGCTCAAAACCACCGGCTGGAACAACTACTCGCTGTTTCTTCGGCAGGACGGACTGCTGATCGGCTATTTCGAAACAGCGGATCTGGCATCCGCTCAGGCTGGCATGGCGGCAACCGCCGTCAACGCGCGCTGGCAGGCCGAGATGAGTGAATTTTTTGTCGCACTCAACGGCTCCCCCGACACCGGGTTTCTGCAACTGACCGAAGTCTTTCACCTCGAAGACCAGCTCGACGTCCTCACCACAACCGCTACAGAAAGAAGTACCTCGTGACCATCAGTGCTGCCGTACTCACCCAACTCGAGGCGCAGGCCATCGAGCTACCCTCTTGGGCGTTCGGTAATTCCGGAACTAGGTTCAAGGTGTTCGGAACGCCCGGTACCCCGCGCACCATCCAGGAGAAGATCTGCGACGCGGCGCAGGTCAATGCCTACACCGGCCTGGCGCCGAAGGTGGCGCTGCACATTCCCTGGGACAAGGTCGACGATTACGCCGCCCTGCGCGCGTTCGCAACCGACCAGGGTCTCGTGCTCGGCACCGTCAACTCGAACACGTTTCAGGACGATGCCTACAAGTTCGGCAGCCTGACCCACACCGACGCGGCGACACGACAGAAGGCCATCGACCACCACTTCGAGTGCATCGAGATCATGCACGAGACCGGAGGGACCGACCTTAAGATCTGGCTCGCCGACGGCACCAACTACCCCGGCCAGGGCGATATTCGCGGCCGCCAGGACCGCCTCGCCGAATCACTCGCCGCCATCTATGCCCGCCTCGGCGATGAGCACCGGCTCGTGCTCGAGTACAAATTCTTCGAGCCCGCTTTCTACCACACCGACGTTCCTGACTGGGGAACCAGCTACGCGCAGGTCGCAGCGCTCGGCGACAAGGCCAGCGTCTGCCTCGACACCGGTCACCACGCTCCCGGCACCAACATCGAATTCATCGTCGCCCAGCTGCTGCGCCTCGGCAAGCTCGGCTCCTTCGACTTCAACTCGCGGTTCTACGCCGACGACGACCTCATCGTCGGCGCGGCCGACCCGTTCCAGCTGTTCCGCATACTGTACGAGGTCATTCGGGGCGGCGGCTACGGCCCGGAGTCGACGGTGGCGTTCATGCTCGACCAATGCCACAACGTGGAAGACAAGATTCCCGGGCAGATTCGCTCCGTGCTGAACGTGCAGGAGATGACCGCCCGCGCGCTGCTCGTCGACCAGGACGCGCTCACCCTCGCGCAGAACAGCGGCGACGTGCTCGGCGCCAACGGCATTCTGATGGACGCCTTCTACACCGACGTGCGCCCCAACCTCGCTGCCTGGCGGGAGAGCCGGGGACTGGCCGGCGACCCGATGACCGCCTACGCCGCCGCCGGCTACCAGGCGAAAATCGCCGCCGAACGGGTCGGCGGCAGCCAGGCCGGCTGGGGCGCGTAGCCCGCCCCGGCCTCCGGCCTCCGGCCAATAGTTGCGGCTGTCTGCACGAGCAACAGTTGTCGGCAGCTGCAGGATCTACCCGACCGTTTCGCATCCGTTTGACCGTAGCTAGGAAGAATGTCATGACCAACCCCCACGCAGCAGCACTGATCGCCCGGTCGAATCGCCTCGGCGCCGATCCAAAGAACACGAACTACGCCGGCGGCAACACCTCGGCCAAGGGAACGGAGACCGACCCGGTCACCGGTGAGGCCGTGGAACTGTTGTGGGTGAAAGGCTCCGGCGGAGACCTCGGCACGCTCACCGAGAAGGGACTCGCGGTACTCCGCATGGACCGGCTGCTGGCGCTGAAGAACGTCTACCCCGGCCTCGATCGTGAAGACGAGATGGTCGCCGCGTTCGACTACACCCTGCATGGCAAGGGCGGAGCGGCGCCGTCGATCGACACCGCTATGCACGCCCTCGTCGACGCGGCGCACGTCGACCACCTGCATCCCGACAGCGGCATCGCCATTGCGACCGCGGCCGACGGCGAAGCGCTCACACAGACGATCTTCGGCGACAGAGTGGCCTGGGTCGACTGGTGTCGCCCCGGTTTTCAGCTCGGACTCGACATTTCCGCGATCAAGGATGCCAATCCACAGGCCGTCGGCTGCATTCTCGGCGGTCACGGCATCACTGCCTGGGGAGACACGAGCGAGGCCACCGAGGCGAACTCGCTCTGGATCATCGACACCGCTGCCTCCTATATAGAGGAGCACTCGCGGCCGGAGCCGTTCGGGCCGCTACTTGACGGATTTTCCGCGTTGGAGCCGGCCGAGCGCCGCTCGCGCGCTGCCGCTCTCGCGCCGACGATTCGAGGGCTGGTCTCCACCGGCGCCCCCAAGGTCGGGCACTTCACCGATGCCCCCGAGGTGCTCGACTTTCTCGCCCGCGCCGAGCACCCGCGGCTGGCCGCCCTCGGCACCAGTTGCCCGGACCATTTCCTCCGCACCAAAGTTAAGCCGATGCTGCTGGACCTGCCGAGCGGGGCATCCGTTGAAGAATCGCTCGCTCGCCTGGTGACCCTGCACGAGGAATATCGCGCTGATTATCAGGCCTACTACAACCGCAACAAGACGGCGAAGTCACCCGCGATTCGCGGCGCCGACCCGCTCGTCGTACTCATTCCCGGAGTGGGCATGTTCAGCTATGGCGCGAACAAGCAAACCGCCCGCGTCGCGAGCGAGTTCTACATCAACGCCATCAATGTGATGCGGGGCGCAGAGGGACTCTCCAGCTACGCCCCGATCAATGAGGCCGAGAAGTTCCGCATCGAGTACTGGGCGCTCGAAGAAGCCAAATTGCAGCGAATGCCCGCCGCCAAGCCGCTCGCCACCCGCGTCGCGCTCGTCACCGGCGCCTCCTCCGGCATCGGCAAGGCCATCGCCACCCGCCTGGCCGCCGAGGGCGCCTGCGTCGTCATCGCCGACCTCGACCTGGCCAAAGCACAGGCCGTGGCCGCCGAGATCGGCAGCACGGACGTCGCCATCGGCGTGCAGGCCAATGTCACCGACGAAGAGCAGGTGCAGGCCGGCGTCGACGCCGCCGTACTCGCCTTCGGCGGGCTCGACCTGGTCGTGAACAATGCCGGGCTGTCGCTGTCGAAGTCGCTGCTCGAGACCACCGTCGCCGACTGGGACTTACAGCACAATGTG
Organism: Cryobacterium sp. Y62; assembly: GCF_002929785.1. NCBI lineage: Bacteria > Bacillati > Actinomycetota > Actinomycetes > Micrococcales > Microbacteriaceae > Cryobacterium > Cryobacterium sp. Y62. The sequence goes on from NZ_PJJK01000076.1 coordinate 19,949, forward strand.
ATGGCCAAGGGTTCCTTTCTGGTGTCGCGCGCGGCGGCCCGGGTGCTCATCGACCAGAAGCTCGGCGGTGACATCATCTACATCTCCTCGAAGAACTCGGTCTTCGCCGGTCCAAACAACATCGCCTACTCGGCGACGAAGGCCGACCAGGCCCACCAGGTGCGGCTGCTCGCGGCCGAGCTCGGTGAATACGGCGTGAAGGTCAACGGCATCAACCCCGACGGCGTCGTGCGCGGCTCGGGCATCTTCGCCGGCGGCTGGGGCGCCAAGCGCGCCGCGGTATACGGTGTCGACGAGCAGGACCTCGGCAAGTACTACGCCCAGCGCACGCTGCTCAAGCGTGAGGTGCTGCCGGAAAACGTCGCCAACGCCGTGTTCGTGCTTTGCACGAGCGACCTGAGCCACACAACCGGGCTGCATATTCCCGTCGACGCCGGTGTGGCCGCCGCGTTCTTGCGCTGATGGAAATGTCCATGTTCGCCGGGAACTGCGCCCGATATAAACAAGAGCGGTCATTCTGCAAGGCAATCGTGTTCCTTGCGACCGCTCTCGGTAAGGAACGTGGCGCATGAACGCCGGCACGGTCGCGGCGATTGACCTCGGCGCGTCAAGCGGGCGGGTCATTCTCGGTCATGTCGGACACAACGAACTGAACATCCGCTCGGTGGCGAGGTTCGTGAACAGCCCGGTGCGTACGATCGATGGGCTGCACTGGAGCATTCTCGACCTTTATCGCGGTGCCATCAACGGCCTGCGTTCGGCCGTACGCGAGGAACCGGAGTTGCTCGGTGTAGCCGTGGATTCATGGGCGGTCGACTATGCGCTGCTGCGCGGGCAGCGGATGCTCGGCAACCCATTTCACTACCGCGACACCCGCACCGCGGCAGGGGTGACCACCGTGCATGCGATCGCCCCACCGCCTGAGCTCTACGGACGCAACGGCTTGCAATTCCTCCCCTTTAATACGCTGTACCAGCTGGCCGCCGACCAACTCGACGGCGCGCTCGACGACGCCGATTCGATGCTGCTTATTCCAGATTTGATCACGTATTGGCTGAGCGGTGAGAAGATCGCGGAGCGCACGAACGCCTCGACGACGGGGCTGGTCGATGTTGCGGGCACAGAATGGGACGACGAGCTGATCGACCGGCTCGGGCTGCCGCGCGGGTTGTTTCCGCGGTTGGTCGATGCGGGAAACCGGGTGGGTTCGGTGCTTCCCGAGGTACTGACCGAGATCGGAACCGGCCACAGCATCGACGTGATGACCGTCGGGTCGCATGACACGGCATCCGCTGTGGTGGCCGTGCCGATGATCTCGGGTAATGCCGCCTATATTTCGTCGGGGACCTGGTCGCTCGTCGGTGTTGAACTAGCCGGGCCGGTGCTCACCGAGGCGAGCCGGGCGGCGAATTTCACCAACGAGGGCGGTGTCGACGGACGGGTGCGCTACCTGCGCAACGTCATGGGTTTGTGGTTGCTGAGCGAATCGCTGCGCACCTGGGAGCTGGCCGGGCAGACCTTCGATCTGCCCGGCCTGCTGGCCCAGGCCGGCGCGTGGAGTGAGCCGGTCATCGTGTTCGATGTGGATGATCCGCGCTTTCTCCCGCCGGGCGACATGCCGAGTCGCATTCGCGACTATTGCCGGGAGCACGATTTGCGCGAGCCGGCGACGCCCGTCGAGCTCGTGCGCAGCATCGTCGAAAGCCTCGCGGATGCCTACGCGCACACGCTGCGGGTCGCCGCCGAACTCTCGGGAACCAGCATCGACACCGTGCACGTCGTCGGCGGCGGCTCTCAAAACGAACTGCTTTGCCAGCTCACCGCCGATCGCACGGGGCTGCCCGTGCTGGCCGGTCCGGTTGAGGCGACGGCGATTGGCAACGTGTTGGTGCAGGCGCGCGCGCAGGGCCTGGTCACCGGAAGCCTCGAAAGCCTGCGCGCCCTGGTCGCCCGGGCGTTCGCGCCGAGGCGCTACGTCCCGCGCGCCTGAAAAGCACGCGCTACGGACACGAGTTGGTACACGACCTGAGAGCCTTGGCAGTCCGTCGACTCCAAGAGGCCAGACAACGTTGTGTAACGCTAGCGGCCATCATTAACCCACCTGAATCAACCGTGACCGACCGAACATAGACGCGTACACTCGGAAGCAGTGAACCACCCAGTTCCCTGCAAAATCAAGGGAATTCGCGAGTTCCCGAGACATTCGGTTACGTCCAGAATCGCCCTGATTCTGCAAGGGGTCGCAGGTTCAAATCCTGTCAGCCCGACAGATGGGCCGTTCGCGAAACTGTTCACGAAACGGCCTGGTCGGAACAAAAAGAAATCGCTCCTGGGCACAGTGGGCCGGTAGGTGTAAGGACCAGGCCGGGAGTCGCGCGGCTAGTCGGGCGGGTGCGGATCACCGTCGGAGCCCGGTGGCATTCGGCGCGTGCCACCGGCGAGATACCAGGGCGGCACCGGCTGCGGAGGCCGCGGTCTGATCCTTCGCCAGGCCCAACGAGCGCAAGGCGGCCAGGGCTCCGATTCTACCCAGGCACGACTCGGCGAGAAGCGGTTGAGCGGCTGACTGCCCGCGGGAGCTCTTGACCGTCAGGCCCTCGATTTGGACCTGAGCGTCCATAGCGTCGCTGGCCGCGATCAGAGCACACGCCTCTGGTCGTTCTGCTCGCCGCGGGCCTCATCTTCATCGTCAATCCGGACATCGCTGGTCCAACCGTTGCTGTTTTGTTTGCTGGCGCTGTTGCCGCTGTTGTCTTGATCATTGTCGGTATCGTGCGACTGTATAAAGGCCGATCTTAGAAGAGGACATTCCTGACAAGCCGGTGACCGATACTTGGCATAAGACCCGGTTGTCTACTAGTTCGCGACAGGCGTAATCAGTCGCTGCCCATGCCTTTAGATCAGAAGAGACTGGTCGCGCTGATCCACGACACCGTGTAGGTAGCGGGTGTGTTACATACGGTGACGGGACTTTCCAGCGTTATGGTCCGTGACGAATCCCAGTTGGGCGGACTCACTTTGGCCACATCGGCGACGACGGTGTCACAGTCGTACGCTCCGGCATTGCTGAAATGGATAGTGCTGTAAGCAGACGCGCCAGGAGCGAGCTGCACCAACTCCGGCATGCCGCTGTCTGCCGCACGCTTCCCGACGACCGCCCCTGTAGCGCTGTCCGCGAGGTTGAAGATGGAAGGAGGTCCCTCGACCCAACAGGCGTCGCCGCTGGTGTTAGTAAACGTGATCTCGGAGAAGAACGAACCGGCTCCGCTGGCCATCGGCTGTGCGGCGATAGAAATACCCAGGTCGTCTCCGTCACACTCAGCGGCTCCGCCGGGCATCGGCGTCACATCCGCATCGAGTGCGGGGACCGATGCTTCGCCGGTGGGGTCCGACTCCCCCGGATCAGGCGCTACGAGCGAAGCGGAAGCCGAAGAATCAGCGGCACTAGTGGGCGACGGAGTTAAAGACGCTGCCTCACCGCTCACCTGGCCAGCGCAGCCAGTCAAGAAGAAAATGACGGTTATTCCGGAGCAGAGTGCAGAAATTTTCTTCATGATTTTCCTCGGATTATCGTGGTGTCGACTGATGCATGCAGCTGCGGCGCACGACTGCTGGGGCAGCGTTCTCGGGCGTTGCGTCTAAAGGTGCGAGTCCGTCTGTGCAGGGCATGGCAGCGACTTCGGTGGCAGCCTCCGTCAGATCCAAGCCTCACATAAGGACTATCTTCGCAAAATCGCAGCTCTGCGACCGGGTACGCGCCGCACATAGTCGCAGACATCATCCACGGCTACCGTAACGTGTCTCGGAACCTAAGTACCTCATAACCCATGGCTTGCAAGACGCAACCTACGATTCTGCGTGTTCACACCGACTGAAAATAGGGCCAAGACACCGCCGCACAAATGTCCATATTTTCGGTTGGCGCTAACACCTCCTGGACGTCTTGCCGAGCTCAGACAACGAAGAGCGTCAGTGGATCCTTCACGCCGAAACCGTTCCGGAGCTCCGCTACGCCCCGAAACGGCTACTCGATCCGCAGTCTCAAGTGAAAAGGCTCACGCCACCTGGACCAACCAATAGTCCCACGACGATGAGCACAATACCCCAGAGAATCTGGCGTCGAAATAGCGCGAAAATTCCTGCAATTACGAGGATTACTGCAATGATCCAGAGAATTGTTGCCATGGTGCTGCTCCATTTCATTCAGCGCCGACGGGCCGTACGCCCGTAGCGGTTTTCGATCTGTTGAATCGAACGTACCCCCTGCTCGGTCTCTGACCACTGTGTTTTATCCAGAATGTCGTGGAGGTGAGACGCTGTCATCATGTGTTAGCGGCCATGCGAAATGACCAAGAGAATCCGTCAGTGCCGCCGCGATCCAGTTAGGTCCGCCAGGACCAGATCGACCGCAGAGAACGTCCCGGAATCGCCATCCCGGAGAGCATCGAGCTGGCGAAAGCGAAGAAGCAGATCCGGCAACTCGAAACCGAGGTCGAGATTCTCAAACGTGCTGTGAAACTGCTCGAGGAGGACTGCCCCGGCCCACAAGGATCCACCGGTGACCGACACCCTCGCGGAGGTCGTTTCCCGGTGAAGGCCTGCTGCCGCCTGCTGGGCGACACCTGTGGAGGAAAAAGTTCCTCCCCGCGGAGGAAAACGCATTTCGCAATGTCCTGCGATCGGTGCCCTGGCGGGTTTCGTGATCAGCCCACCAAAAGGCCGTTCGCGAAACTGTTCACGAAACGGCCCGGTCGGAACAAAAAGAAATCGCTCCTGAGAATTCTCAGGAGCGATTTCTTGTATGAGCGGATGCTGCGGAGCGTCTGCCAGTTGTTCGAGGCGTTTGGCTGCCAGACTGGCGATTCTGGGTCAGACACTTCTAACTTGCCAGTGAGGGTATGGAAGATATAGCCTCCACAATCTTCCTCTATCAGCGTCGCAGCTCCAAATGACCAAGCCTCATGCCCAGTCGCACGGCGTTGTTGCCGTGGTGCTGGTGCCGTGGTGTTTCTGGGAAACGCCACAGCGGTCGCACTGACCGCCATAGCGTTCCGATACCAGATGGGACGATTCCACGCACTGTCCCCGCCAACCGCTCTCGAACGCGTGGATCAGCCAGGGAACGCTGTGTCGTAGACCGCGCGGAGCTCGGCATTCTCGACTCCGGTGACGCCGCAACCGGTGATCGTTCCCTCGACTGCGCCGACGAGGTAGCTCTGGCCGACCTCGAAGTGCACGCCCGAGAAGTCGGAGGTCATCGCGTCGACCTGTGCCACCTCGACGCGCTCGGCAACGTCGCCGGCGAAGTGCTCCGTGACCTTCAGCAAAACGGTGTCGCCCTGGATCTGCAGCACCGTCGCAGCGAACGCCTGCTCCTGCGCCGCGACGGTCGCCGGCTCGAGCACGAGGCAGCTTCCGCTCGCGAGGCCTCCGCCCATGGGAGGCAGCAGCGACTCGACGGTGGGTTCCGGGCCACCGAGAACGACGGGCGCGACGATTGCGGCGGCGATGGCAAGGCCAGCGGCGACGCCGACCACCGGCATCCACCGCCGAAAGGCAGGGCGCCGCGCCTCGGGGGTGACGGTCGTGGTGGTAGTGGACTGGTCGGTCATGATCTGCTCCATTCTGTTGTCGAGCCACGTCGGCGAGGCAAGGGGCAGCGCACGGGCCGGATCGGCGGCGCGCAGCTGATCGCGCAGCGCACGGTCATCATCGTGCATCGTCGCTCCCTTCGTCATAAGTTATATGTCCGGTCGCGTTGGCGGATTTCAGTAGCTCCTGCTTGAGGCGCGCCTTGGCCCGGTGAAGGCGGATCGCCGCTGCGTTGGCGCTGATGCCGAGCACAACAGCAAGCTGCGGGCTCGTCAACTCGTCCCACGCCCACAGCCGCAAAATCTCGGCGTCGTTTCGACGCAGGCAGGCCAGAGCGGTGGTCACGCGGGCCGCCTCGCCGGTGCCATCGATGGTGGATGCTGCGGGGTTCTCATCCGCAGCGTCCGGCGGCGGGTCGATGGCGATGATGCGGCCGATGAGACGGGTGCGACGACGCTCGGCGCGTTGGGCGTTGCTGAGGCACTGTCGAGCGACGACGATCGCCCAAGGGAGGACGTCGTCGGGCACCTCGTCGAGGCGGCGCCAGCACACCAGGAGGGTGTCGCCGACCACGTCGTCGGCCGTCGCGGCGTCGGTGCGGCGGTGCAGGTAGCGGCGCACAGGGTCGACGACGAGCTCGACGAGGTTGCGCATCCGCTTCTCACGCTCGGCGCCGGTGTCGGTGTCGGTGTCGGTGTCGGTGTCGGTCACAACTCTCATACTGAGGCATGTCCGGCAGGGCGCGGGGATTTCATGCACGGTTCCTCAGTACACGATCTACCGTGTCAGCTTCCCGCCCGTGGCCACGTCAATGCCCGTGTACGTGGGCCTTGCGGCTAAGAGTGACTGGATGCTCGATGCAGTGTCGAAAGCCGCTTCATCGAGAACTTGCTGCCATCGCTCGATGACTTCCACGCACAGTGCGGTGACTACTGGCGGTTCAGGAGACTGCGCAGGGTCGCGCTACGCGCCGCGGTCACCTAAATCCCCGCCAAGCGGTGAGTGCTGATTTCTGCGAACTGGAGGAAAATCGCGCGCAGTGAAGAGGAAAAACACTTCCCGGTTTTCTCTCGATCCGCGCCCTGCTGGGTTACGTGAACAGCCCGCCGAAAACTTACGTTTTACCCCTCTCCTTGGAGACCCAGTGCCGGCCCTGCCGTACAAGGAGAGCAGGTCAGTATTAGTCGTCTTTGATTGCTTAGGTGCGTCGGTCGCACCCACGGAATATGAACACGAACAAAATAACTTCAGTCGCTGTCTCCCCCGAGGCGTTGGAGCTCCTGATGGATGTCGCCGAGCTGGCGAACTACCTCGGCATCCCTGTCTCCACCGTCTACGACTGGCACTTACACGGCAAAGGCCCTGACGGTAATGATGAGAAGAGTCTTGAGGCTGCGTGACCCTAACCCTGACTGACGTCCTTCAAGGATTGTCTTTTACG
>NZ_PJJK01000082.1:0-33943 GCF_002929785.1 Cryobacterium sp. Y62
GCCGACAAACCCACCAAGAATGACCGCCTCGAACTAGCCGCCTAAACTCCCACTGGTCTCATCCGCCTTGACAAGTTCCGCTTCGATCGGCCCGAAATCTGCCTGACATCGTCGCGTTATTCTGCTGCATGGTTGGTGAGGTAGCCTCTTCTGTACATCTTCACTACTGTGCATCTTTACTTCTGTACATCTTTGCTACTGTGCATCCCCCATTACCGTGCGCCCATGGTCGCTCGCACGGCTCGACCCGGCCACGCTCAGCCTGACACTGCTTGGCCCCTCCCGGCACTCGACGGAGCCCCATGGACTTGAGTACTGTAACCCGAATCATCCCTGCTCTGCAGCGCAGCGATCTTGACGCCCTCGGACCGACCGTCGTGCCGCTGGCCGGCGGATCCGAGCTGTTCGCCGACCCGCGCGCCCACCTCACCGGCCTGGTCGACCTGCAAACCTTCGGATGGCCGGCGCTGACGATCACGAATGATTACCTCGAGATTGCCGCGACCTGCACCTTCACCGAGCTGTCTCGGCTGCCGATGCAGAAGGGCTGGGCGGCGCATCCGCTTTTCTATCAGTGCTGCACGGCCCTGTTCGGCTCGTTTAAGGTTTGGAATGTTGCCACGATCGGCGGCAATCTGGCTACCGCGCTTCCGGCCGGGCCCATGATCACCCTGGCCGTCGCGCTCGACGCCGAGCTGCTGATCTGGCGGGGTGACGGCACCGATGAGATCGTTTCAGCCCGGTCCTTCGTGACCGGAAATATGACCAACGTGCTCGGGCCGCAAGATGTGCTGCGCTCCATTCACGTGCCGCTGGCCGCGCTGCAGGCCACGACGGCGTATCGCAAGATTGCTCTGTCACCGCTCGGGCGCTCGGGCGCGGTACTCGCCGGGCGGCTGCACGCCGACGGCTTGTTCGTGCTCACGGTCACGGCAGCGACCCTGCATCCGGTGCAGTTGCGGTATGCGCAAGTGCCCACCGCCGACGTTCTGGCCGACGATATAGGCGCGATCGACTGCTGGTTCACCGACGCCCACGGCGCCGCCGACTGGCGACGCGCGATGGGTCTGCTGCTGGGAGAAGAGATTCGCGCGGAACTCGCTGGAAGGTGCTCATGACGTTGGAACAGGCAAGAATCGAGGCCGTCGACACCGTCATTTTCGAGGTCAACGGCACCCGGGTTGAGGCGACGCCCAGACCCGGCCAGTGCCTGCGCACCGTGCTGCGCGATCACGAGCACTTCGAGGTGAAGAAGGGCTGCGACACCGGCGACTGCGGCGCCTGCACGGTTCAGGTCGACGGCACGCCCGTGCACTCCTGCATTTTTCCGGCTTACCGTGCCGCCGGAAAGCAGATCACGACCGCGGCCGGCCTCGGCCAGCCCGGCAACCTCGCGCCCGTTCAGCAACGCTTCGTCGACTCCGCCGGCTTCCAATGCGGCTTCTGCACGCCCGGCATGGTCGTCACGGCCGCCGCCCTTGAAGCGGATGCCGACGCCCACCTCGACGACCTACCCCGTCTGCTTAAGGGAAACCTCTGCCGCTGCACCGGTTATCGCTCGATCAACGACGCGATTGGTGGCCAGCACACCCCGCCGGAAGGCGTCTGCCACGCGGGGCAGCCACGTGAGCACGCCGAAGCCTCAAGTCTTGGGCCGGTACGCGCGACCGGTCGGGCCGCCGGGCTCGTCGGCACCTCCCCCGGCGCCCCCGCCGGTGAGCGCGTGGTCAGCGGGCTCGAGCCGTACACCCTGGACGTTTCCGTTGCCGGGCTGCTGCACCTGGCGGTGTTGGGGAGTCCACACGCGCACGCGCGCATCCGCACTCTTGATGCGTCAAAGGCGGCCGCGCTGCCGGGGGTGCACCGGGTGCTGACCCACGCCGACTCGCCGACGACCCTATTTTCGACCGCGCGGCACGAGAGCCGGTTCGACGACCCCGACGACACCCTCGTCTTCGACCAGACGCTGCGCTTTCGCGGGCAGCGGGTCGCGGCCGTTGTCGCCGACTCGGTCGCGATCGCCGAGGCGGCCTGCCGGCTGATCGACGTCGAGTATGAGTTGCGGGGCGCCGTGTTCGACCCTCGGCTGGCTGGTATGCCGGGTGCACCACAAGTGCACGGCGACAAAGACCCGGTCGTGTCCCGCCTGGCGAACCCCGGACGCAACCTCGTCGCCGAACTGCACGGCGAATTCGGCAATGTGACAGCCGGACTCGCCGAGGCGACCACCTTCATCTCCGGCAGCTGGCAGACCCAGCGCATTTCGCACACCCACCTCGAAACCCACGGCACGATCGGCTGGATCGACGGCGACCGGCTGGTGCTGCGTACGAGCTCGCAGGTTCCGTTCCTGGTGCAGAAGGAGATCTGCCGACTGTTCGACCTCGACCCGGCCGGATTGCGCGTGTTCACGGCCCGGGTCGGCGGCGGTTTCGGCGGCAAGCAAGAGCTGCTCACCGAAGACCTCGTCACCCTCGCCGTGCTCACTACCGGCCAGCCGGTACAGTACGAATACACCCGCACCGACGAACTCACGATCACCCCGACCCGGCACCCGATGACTATCGACGTGACCGTCGGCGCCACCGCCGATGGCCGCCTAACCGCGCTGAAACTGGGCGTACTCGCCGACACCGGCGCCTACGGCAACCACGGCCCCGGCGTGATGTTCCACGGTACGAGCGAGTCCGTCGCGCTCTACAACGTGCCCAACAAGAGAGTGGATGCCCAGAGCGTCTATACGAATAACCCGCCGTCGGGCGCCTTCCGCGGCTACGGCCTCGGCCAGATCATCTTCGCAATCGAAAGCGCGCTCGACGAACTGGCCCGGGAACTGGCCGTGGACCCGTTCGAACTGCGCCGGCTGAACTCGGTGCAGCCCGGCGACCCGCTCGTCGCCACGCACGAGGAAGGGCCAGACCTAATCTTCGGAAGCTACGGCCTCGATCAGTGCCTCGACCTCGCCGAAGCGGCGCTCAAGCGCGGCAATCGGGCCGTCGCACCCTCCGGCGCCCAGTGGAAAGTCGGCTCCGGCATGGCATCGTCGATGATCGCGACCACTCCGCCGCGCGGCCACCGCTCCCAGGCATCCGTTCAGCTTCTCGCGAACGGACGCTACCTGGTGCGGGTCGGCACGACCGAATTCGGCAACGGCACCACGACCGTGCACGCGCAGATCGCCGCAACGGCGCTGCACACTTCTGTCGACCGCATCGATCTGGTGCACTCCGACACGGATGCTGCCGGTTACGATTCCGGAGCGTTCGGTTCGGCCGGGGTCGTCGTGGCCGGCAAGGCCGTACTCGCCGCGGCGACCGCGCTGGCCGAGTCCCTGGTCGGTGCAGCGGCAGCGTACAGCGGGGCTGCCGATCTGACCTGGCAGCTCGAGCGGGAGGGGGTGCGCGCGAGCGCCGCGTTCGTCACCCTGAGTGAACTAGCCAGCTGGGCCGGTGCCAACGACGTCGATCTCACCGCTGTGCGGCGCGAAGACGGGGCGCTGCGCTCCCTCGCCTTCAACGTGCACGCGTTTCGCGTGGCCGTGAACACCGACACCGGCGAGGTGCGCATTCTGCAGTCGATCCAGGCCGCCGATGCCGGCTTCGTGATGAACCCCGAGCAGTGTCGCGGGCAGATCGAGGGTGGAGTCGCGCAGGCGCTCGGCACCGCCCTGTTCGAGGAGGTCGTACTCGACGACGCCGGAGCGGTGACCACGCGGGTACTGCGCAACTACCACGTTCCCCAGCTCGCGGATCTACCGGTCACCGAGGTCTACTTTGCGCAGAGTCACGACGTGCTCGGGCCCTACGGCGCCAAGTCGATGAGCGAGTCAACCTACAACCCGGTCGCGCCGGCGCTAGCCAACGCCGTGCGCGATGCGATCGGCATCCGTCCGACGGAGCTGCCCCTGTCCCGCGACCGCATCTGGCGCCTGCTGCACGGCTGAGCGGATGCGCCGCCCGGTTCTCGCAGGGTGACGCTGTATCGCAGGGCGAGGCGCTGCCCGAAGCGTCTTCGTTCATCACCGAGATTCGGCTGTCGGCACCGAACAAACACCGATTTCTGCACGATCTGTCGCCGTTCAACGTACAGAACAACGGTGAGGTCTACCACACGGCCGACCGGCCTGGGACTCCTACACCGGGCTGGTTTAGGTGCGCTCCGGTACCGAACTGGGCAGATTCCCGGCCGAACGGCGCCACAACGCCGAGTTCACAGCGGGGAGACGGTAATCTCCGCTGTTGTGCACAGAACCATTTCGCCCGAGGTCTTTCGCGGCCACATTTTTCACATAGCCGGCGCTCCCACAGTTGCGCAGGCCCGATCGCACCTCGTCTCGGTGCCCGACGGGGCCCTCGTCACGGCCGCCGATGGCACGATCGCCTGGGTCGGCCCCTTCAACGAGCTGCCGGCCACGTTTGCCGCACTGCCGGTGACCCAAACCGGGTTCATCTTGCCGGGTTTCGTCGACACCCACATCCATTTTCCGCAGACCTACACAACGGATGCCTACGGCGGCGGCCAACTACTCGAATGGCTCGACGAGTGCGTGTTCCCAGCCGAGGCTCGGCTGGAAGACCCGGGGTTTGCGCGACAGGTGGCGCGCGATTTCACCCGGCGTCGGGCATCCGTCGGCACGACCAGCGCTCTCGTGTTCGGCTCGGCGTTTGCGCCCGCGCAAAACGCCCTGTTCGAAGAAACCCAGGCGGCCGGCCTGCGACTGGTGAGCGGGCGCGGCATTCAGACCGTCGGCACCGACTCCGCCCGAGCGCTGGTCACGAGTGAGCAGGCAGCTCTTGAACTCACGGCGGCCGAGATCGACCACTGGCACGCCGTCGACACCGGCGACGCGCAGACCGCGCTGCTGCAGGTCGCGATCGTGCCCCGATTTAGCCTATCGGTGACGCCGACAACCCTCGCTGGGCTCGGCGAGCTTTACGACTCGGTGCGGGGCCGCGGCGTGTACTTTCATAGCCACCTCAACGAGAACGACCGGCCAGGTTCCGGGGAAATCGACGTCGTGCGCTCAGTGTTCGGCACGACGACCTATCTCGACACCTACGACGGATGCTTCCTGCCAGGCTCGGCCCGCGGTGGCTCGTCGCTGCTCGGCCCCCGCAGCATCCTCGCCCACGCCGTGCACTGCCAAGATTCGGAGCTCGCCCGCCTCGCCGACACCGGCACGTCGATCGCGCACTGCCCGACCTCGCAGGCGTTCCTCGGGTCGGGCACCATGCCGTGGCGGCGTACGACCGGTTTCGGGGTGAACGTCGCGATTGGAACGGATGTCGGCGGCGGCGACGAATGGCTCGTCACGCGGGTGCTCAACGACTGCTACAAGGCGCACCTGTCCGAGCCGGGAGATGCCGGCCTGGCACTCGATCCGGCCGCGCTGCTGTTCACCGGAACCCTCGCCGGGGCCCGCGCGCTCGATATGGAGGCCCGGTTCGGCAATTTCGACCTCGGCAAGGATGCGGACGTTCTGCTAATCGACCCGGACCGCTGGGAACCGCTCGCACTAGTGCTGGCGAACGCCGTGCGCGCCGACGACGCAGTGCTGGCCGCCGAGCAGACCCTATTTGCGCTGCTGCTCGCCCTGCGCGAGCCCGCGATCACCGGGGTCTACGTTCGTGGCCGCCGCGTGAACGTGGACTAGACCGGGCTTGGTTTCGCAGGCCGACAACCCCAGGGTGCGCCGGCCTACTGCCGTGGGCTCGCCAGGTCTGCTCACCCGTGGTGCGGCTGACTGCAGCACAGGTCGCCGCAAAACCCTACGATGGCAGGCATGTACCTTTCGCCGTCGCCCAGCCGCGTGGCTGGGCTGGTGCTCGCCGCCGGTGCCGGTTCGCGCTATGGCATGCCCAAGGCGCTCGTGCACGATGGCGCCGGGCGTTCCTGGTTGCAACACGCTGTCGACGTACTAGCCGAAGCCGGATGCTCTCCCGTTATCGTCGTGCTCGGCGCCCGCTGGGCCGAGGCGGCGGCTCTGCTTGACGCTGGTGATGACGACCCGACCAGTGCGCCAGTTCGGGGCAAAGACCGGCCGCCGGCATCCGTTCGTATCGTGCAGGCCACCGACTGGGCTGAGGGGCTCTCCGCGTCGCTGCGCGCCGGTCTGCGCTGCGCCATCGAACAGCCCGATCTCACGGCCATCGCGGTCATTCCGGTGGACGTGCCCGATCTGAACGCTGCTACGGTTGCGCGAATGATCAGCACGAATTTCGGCACCACGGCGGCGCCGGGCGCGACCGTTCTCTCGGCCAACACTCTGCGCCAGGCGCGCTTTGCGCGCCAACCGGGGCATCCCGTTGTGATCGGCCGACAGCACTGGACGCCGCTTATCGATACCCTCGCTGGCGACACCGGTGCCCGCCCGTACCTGCGTGCGCACCCGGTCGAGCATATCGAGTGCGGTGACCTCGGAACGGGTGTCGACGTCGACCGGCCGAGCTGACTGGTTTCTCTCCTAGCCCCGGGCGGGCACCCGAGTGAGCGCCGCGTAGGCCCGCTCGGCTCCGGATTGCCGGGTCAACGACAGCGCGAGCGTATCGAGGCGGGCGCGCGGGGCGGCGCTCGAGTCAGCGCTAAGGCGCAGCATTCGCTCGCAGGCAGCCCGCAGATCCAGAACCGTGGCAGTATTGGGCGGCAAGGAGGTGCCAAAGCCCGCTGCATCGAGAGCGGCCGCGCCGGCGAACTGGTCGGTCGAGAACGGCAGTACGACGAGCGGAACTCCGGCTGTCATCGCCTCGGTGACCGAATTGTTGCCGCCGTGGGTGACGGCAAGCACGGACTGTTGCAGCAGGCGCACCTGCGGCAGGAACGCGCGCACCAGCCAGGCGGCGGGCACGGCCCCCAACTCGGTCGGGTCGGTCGTCCCGGCGGCGATGGCGACCCGCACTGGAAGGCCGGCGAGGGCGGCGACGACGCGGGCGAGCACGTCAGCACGCACCGAGAGAAAACTTCCGAAACTGACGTAGACCACGGNTCCGAAACTGACGTAGACCACGGGCAGCGAATCCGCCGCCAGCCAGGCCTCGACCTCGGGATCGACGGACTCGGATCGCACGGCGGAGCCGAGAAACACGTGGGGCGGCAGCTGGCTCGTTCTCGCCGGCGCGTGTAATTCGGCCGGGTAGTTGAGCAACAGCACGTCTCCCGATTCCTGGAAGGCGTCCAGGCTCGGCTCGGCGTGAGGGTCGAGCTTACGCAGGGCGTCGTTCCACTGGGCTGTGAACGTGTCGCGCACGGCCGCGCACTGCAATTGGAGCAGGGCCAGTTCTGAGGCGGCAGGCGAGAACACCGCGGGCCAGGCCGGCGGGTAACCGTAGACCTCCGCGCCCACGGGCAGTGCAGACGGATGCCCCAGCACGACGTCTGCGTGCGCGACGCCGGCACTGAGCAAACCCAGCCTGGCGCTGAAGGCCAGGTGGTCGACGATGACCTGATCTGGCTGCACCCGCGCGACGATGCGCTGCACCCTGCGGGCAATCTCGACCGGGTTGTACAGCAGGTCGCTACTGCGAGCCGCGGCCTGAAATCGCAGAGTGTCGACCATTCCACGGCGGGTCGCGTCGAAGAACCCCCGCAGGGCGTCGTCTTCGCCGGCGGGCTGCTGTTCGACGCGGATCGTGCCGGGGTTGGAACCGCGGCCCAGTTGAAGATGCTCACGTTCAAACCCGAACTCGGTCACGATGTCGGCCGTGGCCGGCCCGCTCGCGACCACGACGCGTTCGCCGGCTTGCGCCCAGGCGGTGCCGAGCGTCGCGAGTGGGTACAGGTGCGAGGCATAATCCGGGCTGATGATCAGCAGGGTCACGAAACGCTCAGTTCCCAGGCCGCCGGCTCGGTCGCCACGGCAACGCCGCGGTAAATCTCGCCGAGTGCCGACGCCATCGCTTCGATCGTGAACTTGTTCGCGACCATGCTGCGGGCCCGTACCGCATTGGCGCTACCCTGCGTTCCGCCAGCGAGGTCCACGGCCTCAGCAATCGAGCGAGCGAGGGCGGCACCGTCACCGGTAGCGACGAGAATGCCCGTCACTCCGTGCTCGACGTACGTGGCCGGTCCGCCGCCATTCGGCGCGACCACCGTGAGTCCGGTGGCCATCGCCTCGAGTAGCGCGATTCCAAACTCCTCTTTCATACTCGCGCAGACGTACACCCCAAACGGTGCCGACAGGCCCGGCCGGCCGTAGCGCACGGCGGCCAGCCAGCGAGCGACGGTGTCATTGGGGCGATGACCGGCCAGCAGCAGGCCTCGGTCAGCGGAATCGGCCAGGACGCCGCCGGGCAGGATGTTGGTCATGCGCTGCAACTCGATGTCTTCATCAAACGACGGATGCTCCAGGTCGCCTCCCACAATCAACAGATTGCAGCGAGCTCGCAGTTCAGTATCACCGTTCCATGCCTCGACCAGGCTGGCCATACCCTTCACGCGGTGCAGCCGACCGACGCTGATCAGCAATGGCAGGCCTCGCCGAGCGGTCGGCAGCGTTCCGAGCAGGTTGTCGAGCTGGGTAAAGGCCACTGCTGCGGGCTCCATTGCTGCGGGCTCCGCCGCTGCTCGGCTATGGGCATCGGCAGAAACCAGCAGACTTTCGCCGGTCAGTCCGAGAGACCCGAGCGCATCCGCGCGAGAGCGGTCGATCACCGCGAGGTCGATTCCCTCGGGAATGACCGAGTGCCGTTCCGGATGCGCGTCAATGTCGATGCCAGTCAGACGTTCCATATCTTGCTGCAGTCGCGGTCGCGGAAACAGCACGGTGTGCGCGGCATCTGCGGCAAGCCGCTGCACGAGGCGGGCGCGAAACCAGTAGTGCTCGACGGCATCGACGGTGCCAAAGTTGGCCCGGGTGAGCGCGCCACTCGCTTCGAGAGACTCGATCACGCCGTGCGGGTCTGGCGCGACGGTGAAGACGACCGGAATGTCCAGGTCCCGCGCTACTGTGGCCGCGGCAAGGCTGCCGACGTCGGCCATGCGCAGGTGAATCGCATCGACCACACCAGCCGAGCG
Source organism: Cryobacterium sp. Y62 (assembly GCF_002929785.1). Taxonomy (NCBI): domain Bacteria; kingdom Bacillati; phylum Actinomycetota; class Actinomycetes; order Micrococcales; family Microbacteriaceae; genus Cryobacterium; species Cryobacterium sp. Y62. Next base: position 9,010 of record NZ_PJJK01000082.1, read on the forward strand.
GAGGATACGCCGAATGCCGCGCTGCGCGGCAACCCGCCGAGGCCACGCGTCGATCGACGGGACCGCGCCGCCGACGAACGGAATCGTTGCGAAGGAGTGTCCATGCCGGGTGCTCCCGACATCGGCCAGGCCGCCCAGCGCCGACTCGTAAGTGCCGCGCGACATGGTGATGACCCGTTCTACCGAGTCTTTTTCTGTCGCACGGCCAGCGGAAAAACGGCTGCCGACGAACGGCGCACGGAGAGCGGCCGCCGCGGCGCTTTGGGTTCTACCGCCCGGCAGGCCGGCTGGCCCGGCAACGAGGGCGTCACCGAGCCGTACCAGAAGGGTCGCGATGCCGCCGTTGTCGCCGACACCCACCTGGGAGAGTTCACCATCGATGTCGGCGTGTAGGAACAGCTGGGCGATCGTGGCGCCCCGGTTCCATTTTGGCCGCGGCGCGGCCGTCGCCGTGAGATCGAACAGTGCCAGCCGGGATACGGCTGCGAGTTCGATCCCATCACCGGCAACTGCATTGTCTTCCGAGAGAGCGCTGAGCAACGCGAGCACGGCTTCGCTCGGCGACCGGTCGCCGAGGCCGGCAATGGCGGCTGCGCGAGCACCTAGGCTCTCAGCGCTGTCGGTGGCCACCCGACGCAGCAGGCGTTCGGGAACGCGGCCAGGAATCAGGCCGATGGTCTCGATAAGGCGGGCACGGGCATCCGTTTCGGAGATGCCGAGCAGCGAACCCTCCAGCAGCAGGGCCACCTGGTCCGCAGCCGAAGAGCCCCACTGTTCCAGGGTGCGCTGGGCGAGCATGCCGGAGAAGCCACCCAGCCGAACCAGGGTTACCAAGCCAGCGATCGCGTCGTAGCGCGGTAACCGGGTACCGAAGGCCCAGGCGGCATGCTCGCGCAGAAAAGCGCAGTCGTGGTACAGGAGGGCCACCAGTACCTCATCGGCGGAGTCATCGAAGACCTGGGCGAGGGCGTGTACGGCGGCGATAGCGGTGAGCTGGTCGCTCAAATCGGTCGCGGCCTGGGCCAGCAGCCGCACAGCCCGAGCGCCCCCATCGCGGCTGGCTGCCACGGTGAGGTCGTCGGCGCGTCGAATTCCCTCGAGCAGCGTTGCCGCGGATCGTTGGTCGTCGAGTGCGGTGTGCGTAGCCATTGGCTGCTCCTTTTCGTGAAACTCCTCGAATCAATCGTGGCGATTCGGGGTTGCCACGAGTGAATATTGGTGAATTTCAAAACTTCCGGTGCGAGAAACGTTGAGGATTCCGCACACGAAAGCAAACGAATCAGGTATAGCTAGCCTAGCTAGCGAATTCCCCATGCGCCATCATTGCATGAATGAGGGCACCAGGGCTGACAGACTGCCCTGATCGGTGCCGAGCGTTCAACACGCAAAATAGAGCCACGCCCCAGTGAATGGGGGCGTGGCTCTATCTGTTTATATCTGCAGATGCCGGGTTTAGCCGAACAGGGCCGTCACCTTCGCGAGTGTCTGAGAAATGCCGAACGCCAGCGGGATCCCTACCAGCGCCCAAGCCACGATGACTTTTAGAACCTTCATGCGTGCGCCTTCCAAGCTGTTGCACCGACGAGCGGCTTTTCGGGTTCGTGATAGTCGGTGTGAACCGGTCGCACGAAAAGATTCGCCACAAAGCCAACAACGAGCAGCCCAACCATGGTGAGCAGGGCCGGCTGATAGGCCGCGGCCGTCAACTCACCCGGAGCGCCCTGAGCATCGAGGAACGAGTTGACAATGAGCGGGCCAGCAATGCCGGCCGCCGACCAGGCCGTCAGCAGGCGGCCATGGATGGCCCCCACCTGAAAGGTTCCGAACAAATCCCGCAGGTAGGCCGGAGCGGTAGCGAAACCGCCACCGTAAAAAGAAATGATAATGAAGGCCAGTACAACGTAGAGCGCCGTTGTGCTTGACCCGACGAGGGCCAGCAGCAAGTACAACACCGTGCCAACGCCGAGGTACACCATGTAGATATTCTTGCGTCCGGTCTTGTCCGACGTAGCCGACCAGGCGAATCGTCCGCCCATGTTAGCGAGCGACAACAGGCCCACAAAGCCTCCGGCAACGGCGGCCGAGACCAACGAGTTGCCGCTGCTCTGCCGGAAGAAGTCCTGGATCATCGGTGCGGCCTGCTCGAGAATGCCGATACCGGCCGTGACGTTGCAAAACAAGACGACCCAGAGGAGCCAGAACTGACGCGTGCGAATGGCGTTCCTGGCTGAAACGTGGTTGCTCGTGACGAGGGCCTTGACCCGCACCTTCGACGGATCGAATCCGGCCGGCACCCAATCAGCAGCCGGAACCTTGATCGTGAAAGCGCCGAACATCATGTACGCGAGATAGATCACGGCGAGAGTGAGAAAAAGTTTGCCCACGGAATCGCCGCTCGCCACCCAGTTCGCTGCCCCGGAGCTCGGGTCATAGAAGCTGAGTAGCACCGTCGACACCGGGCTGGCGATGAGGGCGCCTCCTCCAAAGCCCATGATGGCCATGCCGGTGGCGAGGCCCGGGCGGTCCGGAAACCACTTGATGAGCGTCGAAACGGGCGATATATAGCCGATGCCGAGCCCGATACCGCCGATGAAGCCGTAGCCGACGTAGACCAGCCACAGCTGGTTCGAAAAGATTCCGAGCGAACCGATGAGGAATCCGCCCGACCAGAACAGAGCCGCGACGAACATGGCCTTGCGCGGTCCGTGGGTGTCGACCCAGGTACCCATGATGGCGGCCGACAGGCCGAGCATCACGATGGCGATTGAGAAGATCACCCCGATCTGCACCAGGCTGGCGTCGAAGTGCGCCACGAGCGCCGTCTTGTAAACACTCGTGGCGTAGGCCTGGCCAATGCAGAGGTGCACGGCCAGTGCGGCCGGCGGAATCAGCCAGCGGTTGAATCCGGGTGGGGCGATGGTGCGGTCTCGGTCGAGCCAGCTCATGGACATATCCTTGCTGCCGGTAAGGCGATAGCGACTCTGCTGTGCGTTTCGGCTGTCCACGATGGCCGTGGACGTACTCCGCAAACGGATAGGTTGAATGGTCTGCGGAGGCAATCCTAGACGAATCATCGAGCACATTCTGTTCCAAAATCTTGCCCATTTGATAATTCGGGGGATTTTTCTTTCGAGGCAAGGCAGGATGGGTACATGACACGTTCAGCACCCATCGACGACATCAACGAAAATAATCTTGTCGTCACCGCGCCCAAGACCCACGCGGCGGGTGTGCAAGCCGTAGTGGTGGCGCTCGATCGGGGAATCGCCCAGGCTGGTGTCGTTCGCACCGCGCGGTCGCTGCTGCGCCTCAATCAGCGCGACGGCACCGACTGCCCCGGATGCGCGTGGCCGGAATCCCAGGGACATCGCAAGACCGCAGAGTTCTGCGAAAACGGCGCGAAGGCCGTCGCTGAGGAGAGCACGCTACGCACGGTGACGCCCGAGTTCTGGGCAGAGCATTCCATCGCCGAGCTCGCCACCAAGACCGAGTATTGGCTCGGAAACCAGGGCCGCATTACGCACCCCGTCGTCATTCGCCCGGGTGACACGCACTACTCGCAGATCTCCTGGGATGATGCTTTCGAGCTCATCGGTGAGCAGATTCGCGCGACCGTGCCCGAGCGCACCGTCTTCTACACGTCCGGCCGCACCGCCAACGAGTCAGCGTTCATGTACCAATTGTTCGCGCGGTCTATCGGCACTAACAACCTGCCCGACTGCTCCAATATGTGCCACGAGTCCTCCGGCTCAGCACTGAACCCCACGATCGGCATCGGCAAGGGTACGGTCTCGCTCGAAGACATCCACCAGGCCGAGCTCATTTTGGTAGTCGGCCAGAACCCGGGCACCAACCACCCGCGCATGCTATCGGCTTTGGCCGAATGCAAGGACAACGGCGGCAAGATTGTGGCCGTCAACCCGCTGCCCGAAGCCGGACTGTTCAATTTCATGGACCCGCAGACTCCGAAGGGCGTCGTCGGCAAGGGAACTAACCTGGCAGATGAGTTTCTGCAGATCAAGGTCGGCGGTGACCTGGCCTTGTTCCAGGCGCTCGGTCATCTGTTGCTCGAGGAGGAGGCCCGCGTGCCGGGGTCGGTCATCGACCACGAGTTCGTCGCGGCGAACACCGACGGTATCGAGGCCTATCGAGCAGCCCGATCGGTGATCGACTGGACCGAGACAAAGAACGCCACCGGCCTGGACCGTGCCGCAATCGAGACGGTGGCGCAACTGCTCATCGCGAGCAAGGCCACCATCATCTGCTGGGCGCTGGGACTGACCCAGCAGCCGCACTCGGTGAACACCCTCAAGGAGATCATCAACCTACTGCTCCTGCAGGGCAACTTCGGCAAGCCCGGCGCCGGTGCGTGCCCGGTGCGCGGCCACTCGAACGTGCAGGGCGACCGCACCATGGGTGTGTGGGAAAAGCCGAAAGAGCCCATGCTCGCCGCCCTCGACGCCGAGTTCGGCATCGTATCCCCGCGGGAGCATGGGCTCGACTCCGTCGACACTGTGCATGCCTTCGTGCACGACCGCGTCGACGTGTTCGTCTCCATGGGCGGCAACTTCGCCCTGGCTTGCTCCGATACCGACCTGCTCGAGAAGGCCATGCAGCGCGTCGGTCTCACCGTACACGTCTCCACCAAGCCCAATCGCTCGCACGTCATGCACGGTTTGACCTCGCTCATTCTGCCGACGCTCGGCCGAACGGATACCGATGACAAGCATCCGTCGGGCCGCCAGGTGCTCTCGGTGGAAGACTCGATGTCGGTCGTTCGCACCACTCAGGGACGCCTCGATCCGGTGTCGGAGCATTTGCTCGCCGAACCGGTGATCATTGCCCGCATGGCCCACGCCACGCTTGGAGACGACCACGCGGTCGATTGGAAGGCAATGGCTGAAGATTACGACGTCATTCGTGACCACATCTCCCGCGTCATCCCCGGCTTCGTCGATTTCAACGTTCGGCTCAAGACCAAGAATGGGTTCGTGCTGCCCAACCCGCCGCGTGATACGCGCAGCTTTGCCACCGATATTGGTCTGGCCCGGTTCACGGTGAGCCCGATCGAGTATCTGTCGGCGCCAGAGGGTCACTTGATACTGCAGACCATCCGCAGCCATGACCAGTACAACACCACGTTCTACGGGCTTGACGACCGTTACCGCGGCATCAAGAACGGGCGTCGCGTCATCCTTATTCACGAAGACGACGTCACCGAGCTGGGCTTCGCGGACCGCGATATGGTCGACGTAATCAGCACGTTCCAGGGCGTTGAGCGTCGAGCCGACACGTTCCGCCTCGTGGTCTATCCGACACCGCGCGGCTGCGCGGCTGCTTATTTTCCGGAGGCGAACGCGCTTATGCATCGCGAGCTCGTAGCCCGCGAATCGAACACCCCCGGTTACAAGGCCATGACCGTGCGCTTCGTTCCGGCCGGCGCCCCTGCCTAACCGGGGTTAGGCGGCCTGCACGTCACGCTGTGCGTCGATGATCCGGTCGCCGCCGGCGTAGACGACCATAGAGTTGCCGCGGAGAAAGCCGACCAGGGTCATGCCAACCTCGGCGGCGAACTCCGCGGCGAGTGACGAGGGTGCCGAGACTGCCGCGAGCACCGGAATGCCCGCCATCAGGGCTTTCTGGGTGAGTTCGAAACTCGCCCTGCTCGATACCATGAGCACCGTACCGGTCAGCGGCAGCCTGTTCTCTTTGACCGCCCAGCCGATGACCTTGTCGACGGCGTTGTGTCGGCCGACATCTTCGCGCAGCACGAGGAGTTCGCCGGTGGCGGCATCGAACAGTCCGGCAGCGTGGATGCCGCCAGTTTTCTCGAACACGTTCTGCCCGGCGCGCAGCTTTTCGGGAAAAGTCGTGAGCAATTCGGCAGTCACCTGTACCGCGTCATCCGCTATCTCGAAGACTGACTTGGTGCGCACGGCATCGATGCTTTCCTTGCCGCATAAGCCACAGGAGCTGTTGGTGATGAGGGAGCGCTCCAGGCTCGGTGCCGGTGGCGCGACGCCCGCGCCCAGCGTGACATCGAGCACGTTATAGGTGTTGACCCCGTCGATGGCCCCGGCGCAGTAGCGGGCCGAATTGAAATCGTCGCCCTGGGTGATGACGCCCTCCGAGACCAGAAACCCAGCCGCAAGGTCGACGTCATTGCCGGGGGTACGCATCGTGACGGCGAGGCGGCGGCCGTTCACTCGAATTTCCAGGGGTTCCTCGACGGCGAGCAGGTCTTCGCCAGCCAGGGGATGGGCACCAACGGTGATTCGGGTGATTTTGCGTCGAGCGGTAATTCTGTTCATTCTTAGAGTCTGGCACGCTGGTGCCTTTACCGCACTCCAGCCCTGCCGATTAACCGCCGATGTAGGACATTTCGATTTTCTTGGCACCGGACGCTCGCAGCTCACTGGTCTTCGCACTCCGCAGCTGCGAATAGCGGTCAGTGCGCTCCCGCCAGAGGTGTGCCATGACGGTGGAGAGTTCAGCGTCGGAGCAGCCGCCGCGCATGAGAGCCCTCAGGTCGTGACCCTCGGTGGCAAACAAGCAGGTGAACAGTTTGCCGTCGGTGGAGACGCGGGCGCGGGAGCAGGACTGGCAGAACGACTGGGTCACGCTCGAGATGACGCCGATTTCGCCGCCGCCGTCCTGGTAGCGCCAGCGTCTTGAGGTTTCGCCGCTGTAGTTCGGGGCGATCTCTTCGAGCGGCAACTCGGCATGGATGCGCGCGATGACATCCTTCGACGGCACGACAGCGCCCATCTCCCAGCCGTTGCTGGTGCCGACGTCCATGAATTCGATAAACCGCAAAATGTAAGGGGTGCCCTTGAAATGGCGGGCCATGGCAACGATGTCCTGGTCGTTCTTGCCGCGCTGCACCACCATGTTGACCTTGATCGGGCCGAGCCCGACCGCTTCGGCCACGTCGATACCGTGCAGTACCTTTGCAACGGGAAACTTCACGTCGTTCATGGTGCGAAACGTGGTGTCGTCGAGCGAGTCGAGCGACACGGTGACTCGCTTCAGGCCGGCATCCTTGAGCGCCTGCGCCTTGACGGCTAGCGCCGACCCGTTCGTGGTGAGCGCGATATCGATCTCACGGCCGTCGGGGGTACGCAGCTCGGCCAGCAGGGCAATGAGGTCTTCAAGCCCCTTACGCAGCAGTGGTTCACCGCCGGTCAGCCGAATCTTCTCAACGCCATGGGCGACGGCCACGCGCGCGAGCCGGGTGAGTTCCTCGAAGCTGAGGAGCTCGTCGTGTTCCATGAACGCGAAGTCCCGGCCGAAGATCTCCTTCGGCATGCAGTACACGCAGCGAAAGTTGCAGCGGTCGGTGACGCTGAGGCGCAGATCATGCAGCGGCCGGTTCAGCCGGTCGGTCACGGTGCCGGTGGGCGTTTCAAGGTCCACCGGAATGTCCGCGCGCTCTCGATAGAAACGCGGAGCTGGTTCTGCAAGGTCGGCGCCGGTCATGCTTCCACCCTAACCCCGCGCCCCGCACGGGGATGCCCAGAACACCGGTTCTATGCGGATGCCGCGGCTCGCGGCCTGAATCCGTGGCTAATTCAGGAAAAATTTCAATTTCTGAGCGGATCCGGCGCTATTCGCGCAGATTCGGGTCGGATTTCCTGAATAAGCCACGCGGCGAGCGGATGCTGATGGACACCGATACAGGAATGGTCTGCCCGGGAGAATTCCCGAGCAGACCATTCGCTGACCTGTTGTTAGCCCTTGACGTACCCGTTGGGGTTCAGCACGTACTTCGTCGCCGCACCGGCGTCGAATTCGGCGTAGCCACGCGGGGCGTCTTCGAGGCTGATCGCCTGGGCGTTGACGGCCTTGGCAATGTGTACCTTGTCGTACAGGATCGCCATCATCAGCTGACGATTGTACTTCATCACCGGGCACTGGCCTGTGGTGAACGACAGCGACTTGGCCCAGCCGAGCCCCAAACGAATCGACAGCGAGCCCACTTGAGCGGCCTTTTCCTTGGCTCCCGGGTCACCCGTGACGTAGAGGCCCGGAATGCCGAGGGCACCGCCGGCCGCTGTAACCGTCATGAGCGAGTTGAGCACGGTGGCCGGAGCCTCGTGGCCGGCGTCCTTACCGTGACCACGCGCCTCAAAGCCCACAGCGTCGACACCGGCGTCAACCTCTGGCACGCCGAGGATCTGTTCGATCTGCTCCCCCGGCTCGCCCTTGCTGAGGTCGATGGTCTCGCAGCCGAAGCTGCGGGCCTGCGCGAGACGTTCCACGTTCATATCACCGACGATGACGACGGCCGCGCCCAGCAGTTGCGCCGAGACGGCGGCCGCGAGGCCCACCGGGCCGGCTCCAGCCACGTAGACGGTCGATCCGATGCCCGCACCGGCAGTGTAAGCCCCGTGAAACCCGGTCGGGAAGATGTCGGACAACATGGTGAGGTCCATGATCTTTTCGAGCGCCTGGTCCCGATCGGGAAACTTCAGCAGGTTCCAGTCGGCGTAGGGAACCAGAACGTACTCGGCCTGGCCTCCCACCCAACCGCCCATGTCGACGTAACCATATGCACTACCCGGACGGTCCGGGTTGACGTTGAGGCAGATGCCGGTCTTGCGTTCCTTGCAGTTGCGACAGCGACCGCAGCTGATGTTGAACGGTACCGACACGATGTCGCCCACCTTGATGAATTCGACGTCGGGGCCAGCCTCGACCACTTCACCGGTGATTTCGTGACCCAGCACCAGGTTCGCCGGTGCGGTCGTACGGCCGCGCACCATGTGCTGGTCGGAGCCGCAGATATTGGTGGTCACGGTCTTGAGAATGACTCCGTGGGGCACCTTGCGTCCCACGTTTTCCGGGTTGACGCCCGGCCCGTCTTTCAGCTCGAAACTCGGGTAATCAATGTCGATGACCTCGACGACACCCGGGCTCTTGTAGGCAACTGCTCTGTTCCCCGTCATGAACTACCTTCCTGGTTTTACGCTGATCAGGATGATGTGTTGGCCACGGCCCGATCGGCACTGGATGTTCCTGAACGCTGCGTGTGAGGGCAGCTCTCTCACTCCATCACGGCCCGGCTGAAATTACAATCAGTCAATTGCCAGTTCGCGCCCCCTTTTCAGGACTCAGGCACGACCAGACTGGTGAGCGTCTCAGGCTTTCCAGACCTGCACAACGGATGGCCGTGGACCGGCCCAGGCACCGGCCGGCACGGGTGCACCCAGCGGAACGTAGTCGGGGAATTGGCTCGACTGGGCCGCCCAGCTGCCTCGCTCCCCCGGGTGTTGCACGGCGACGTAGACCATCGATTGCTCAGAGCGGATGACCGGACCGCAGGTTTCGGCCTCGCGTGGCACCGAGAGGAACTGTTGCACCCTGCCGCGCTCGGGGCCGGTGAGCGGTACTTTAAACAATCCGTCGCAGTATCCGATCGTGCTCGGCGCGCCGTCGGTGGAGATCCACAGGTTGCCCTCGGCGTCGAAAGCCACGTTGTCTGGACAGGAGATGGGCGATACCTTATCGCTCGGAAAACCGGCGAAGTAGGTGCTCGTGTTCGTCGCGGGGTCGCCGCAGACCAGCAACAGGTTCCAGTCAAAGGTCACCGAGGTGGCGTCGGAGCCGGTTTCGGTGATCTCGACGATGTGGCCGTCGCGGTTGGCCACCCGGGGGTTGGGCTCGGTGGCGCCTTCCTGGCCGAGCGTGCCGCGATCGGTGTTGTTGGTACAGGCGACATAGATCTTGCCGGTCACCGGGCTCGGCTCGACGTCTTCGCAACGATCCATTTTGGTGGCACCGACGGCATCCGCTACCAGGCGGGTATTCACGAGGGCATCGTCGGTGCTGAAGCCAGGTACCTGGCAGACCCCGTCGATAACGAGCGCCACCCACTGACCGGTGCCGTCGAAGAGGCCGTCGGCGGGTAGCTGGCCGGTCCCGGTGATCTCGCGCTCTGGCGAGTTTCCCGCAAAGCGGGCCACGTAGAGGGATCCCCTGGTGAGCAGGGACTTGTTGTGGGTGCGTGCCTTCGGACCCTTCTTCTTGTCGAAGCGGTCGAAGGAGACAAACTTGTAGAGATAGTCGAAGCGCTCGTCGTCGCCCATGTAAGCGGCGACGTGACCGGTCTTTCCAACGATGACATTGGCCCCCTCGTGCTTGAACCGGCCGAGAGCCGTGTGTTTGACCGGGGGCTCGTTCGGTGTCTCCGGATCGATCTCCACGATCCAGCCGAAACGGTTCGGTTCATTCTCGTTGCCGGCCACGGTGGCGTCGAACCGGTTGTCGACCTGCTCCCAGAGCCGACTGGTCGGGCGGTTGGCCAGGCCGTAGCGGGCCTCCGCTGTGCTGGTGCCCTTCGTGCGAAAGTACCCGTTGAAGTTCTCTTCACCGGAAAGCACGGTGCCCCACGGAGTGGTGCCCCCGGCACAGTTGCCGAGGGTGCCAAGCACGGTGCGGCCCGTCGGGTCCGCCGTGGTCTTCAGCAGGTCGCTGCCGGCGGCCGGGCCGGTGACGGTGAACGGTGTGCTCGCGGTAATGCGGCGGTTCAGAGGGTCACCCACGCGGTAGGTCCAGGGTTGACCGGCGCGCTTCCGTTCGAGGGCGACCACGGACATGCCGTGGGCCATCATGGCAACGCGACGATGCTCATCCGCTTCGACCGCGGTGAGGGCTGGCGAAAACATGATGCCCTCGTTGGTGTATTCATGGTTGGTGACGAGGATGCCGGAGCGTCCCTTTGGTCCCTTGCTCTCGATGATGTCGAGGTAGTCATTGTTGTAGCCGAACTGGCGGGCCTGCAATGCAGCGCTCTGGTGTTCGGGGTCGAAACGATCGGTGGCGGCGAATAGCGGGTCGCCCCAGCGGATGATCGGGTTCCAGGAATAGCCCGCCGGAACCACGAAGGAGTCAACGGCGGCCGGAACTGGAGCGATGGGGGCGAACGCGAGGCCGCGGCCAGCAGGACCGGCTGGGCCGCCCGGCACGGCCAAGGCGGGAGCGGGTTCGCCGGAACCCAGCAGGATGGCGGCGGCGGCGACGCCAGCCCCCACGAGCAGGGATCGACGGCTCATGGCGGCCCCCACGATGTCGCGAAAGTAGTCGTTCGAGCTCTCATTGGGTACAGGGTGAAAGCAGGCATCCGCGCACTTGAGGTGGCAAGTGACGGCGCTGCGCTTGCCGAGGGTGTGCCCCTGCATGGGAAGAAGCGGGAGCAATGGCCGGTCACGAGCTGGGGCGTGCTGGCGGGGTGCGGTGGATTCGTTGCTCAGCATACGGGCGCTCCTCGTGGTCGTTTTGGTCCCCGAACTGGGGATAAAACTACTCTCTCGCCGTCCCCTCTCCGATTCACGACAGCCCTGTGGCCCGTTGGTGAACGGACTATGAACGCTCGGGGCCGCTAGCTCTAAAGAACGATGAGGCCGATCACCCAGACGGCGGCGAAGCCGGCGACGCCCTGGATGGCGGTGGCCGGGGTGAGCGTGCGGTACGCGGTCGCGACCGGGATGCGACTGAGCTGCGAGACGACCCAGAAGAAACTGTCATTGGCGTGCGAAACGACCATAGCACCGGCACCGATGGCCAGCACCGAGAGTACCTTTCCCAGATCGGAGTCGAGCCCGAGGGCGGGCAACAGCGGCAGGAGCAGCACCGAGGTAGTCACCATGGCGACCGTCGACGAGCCCTGGGCGGTCTTGAGTGCGGCCGAGATCAGGAACGGGACGGCCAGGCCCAGGCCGAGGGTCGAGAGCGTGTTGCCGAGAAAATCGGTGAGGTCGGACGCCGCGAGAATCGCTCCGAAGGCGGCACCGGAGGCGGTGATCAGCAAAATGGGGGCTGAGATACGGATGCCCTCATTCACGCGTTCGCCGAACATCTCCAATTTTCCCTTACCACGCAGCAGAAACAGCGCGGCAATGAGGCCAACAGCCAGGGCGATGACCGGGGTTCCGAGAAAAACGATGGCGGCGTACAGGCCGGACTCACCGAACGGCCGGGCCGGAAGGTTGGCGATTGAGGCGATGCAGATCAGTAAAATCGGGGCGAGAATCGGTAGAAAGGCCAGGAACGTGTTGGGCAACTTGCCATAGGCGGCGCGGATGGCTTCGTAGTCCGAGTCGAGGTCGCTCTCTTCGCTGGCCAGCTCTGGGATCAGCTCAATGTCTTTTTTCAGGAACCGGTTGGCCCAGAGCAGCCCGGCCAGTGCCGAAACGGCGGCGACGATCAGGCCTAACCCGATGATGAGGCCGAGCTGGTCGATGATGTTGAGGTTGCCGGCAGCCGCAAGCGGGCCGGGAGTCGGCGGCACAAAGACGTGCGTGGAGTAGAGGCCGGTCATCAGGGCAATCGTCATGGCCACGAGCGACACCTTGGCCCGGGCGGCAAGCGATTTCTTGAGCGAGTTGAGAATAACGAATCCGGAGTCGCAGAACACCGGAATCGACACGATGAAACCGATGACACTCATGGTGAGAGTCGGAAACCGGGTACCGAGCACGCGAATGAGGGCTTCGGCCATCGATATCGCCGCGCCGGTGCGTTCGAGGATCACCCCGATGATGGTGCCGAACAGAATGATCAGACCGATATTGCCCAGGGTGGCACCGAAGGCTGTCGTGATGATCGGGGCGATCTCGACGACCGGAAGGCCGAAAGCAAAACCGCCGACCAGCGCCGCAGCGAGCAGCGCGAGGAAGGGATTGATTTTCAGCTTCGCGGTAGCGAAGACGATGGCGACGACAAGAATCACCAGGATAGCGATACTCAGCATTGAGACGGCCTTTCTCTTTCAGGTTCAAGTTCAGGTGGAACGGTGGCGATTAGCGGGAGTGAAGAAAGAGTGCGACGGCGTGCGCCGTGGTTTCGCGTACCCGTGCGGCCGCATTCTGCTGCAGGTCGTCGAGCGTTGCCGGCCCACCGGCGATCGAGAACGCGGCAGTGACACCGGATGCCGCGGTGTCGGCCGCAGACAGCGCTACCCGCCCGGCGATGACGACGACCGGGCATCCTGCCGGGGCGAGACGAGCGACGGCGACGGCCACCTTGCCGCCGAGGGACTGGGAGTCGAAGCTGCCTTCACCGGTGAGCACGAGGTCGGCGTTAGCCATTTTGTGGGGCAGGCCTACGGCATCCGCTACCAGGGCGGAGCCGGGAACCAACTCGGCCCGAAGCAGCGGCACGAGAGTGGCCGGCATGCCGCCGGCCGCCCCCGCTCCGGGCCGGTCGGTCATGTCTTCGCCGGTCATGTCGAGCACGATCGCGGCGAGGTGGGCCAGGCCGGCGTCGAGCCCAGCGATATCGCGGGGCTGTGCACCCTTTTGTGGACCGAAAACGGCAGCGGCGCCAGTGGGGCCACAGAGTGGATTGTTCACGTCGACGGCGAGGCGCCAGCGCACGGTGCGGGCGCGTGGGTGCAGCTTGCTCAGGTCGATCGAGGCAATCCGGGTCAGCCCGGCGCCACCGGGAGCGACGGGGGTGCCGGCAGCATCAAGAAACCGCGCGCCTAGGCCAGCCAACAGGCCTGTTCCACCGTCGGTGCTGGCCGAGCCGCCGACGCAAACCAGAATCTCTTCGACATTTTGCTCGAGCAGCTCGAAGGCCAGCAGACCGACTCCGAAGGTGTCGGCGCGCTGGGGCTGGGGCGCGGCATCCGCGACCAGCGGCAGGCCATTAGACTCGGCTGCCTCGATCAGACCAATGAGACCATCAGCCGAGGTGGTATAGCGAGCCTGGCGGCTGCGGCCGAGCGCGTCGACAGTGAGCAGGCTGCGGGGCGTGACTCCCCAGACCATAGCGATGGCATCGAGGGTTCCCTCGCCGCCGTCGGCCATCGGGCAGATCGTCAGCTGGGCCTCCGGCAACCCGAGGGCGAGGCAAGCGTCCCGTGCCCCGGCTGCCATGGCGTCGGCCGCTTCGGCCGCGCTCAGACTTCCCTTGAACGAATCGGGTGCGATGACCAGTGTGAGCGGCTTCAGCGCCGTGCGACCATTCATTGATTCAGGCTAGAACACAATCGCACACATATTAAGGTGGAACGAACCCACATTTACCAGTGACCGATGTGGTTAGACCTGTGCATCGTGCACATACTGGGCCGAGTCTGCCGCCAGCGCGACCCGCATCGAGACGGCGCAACTGAACCGACGAATATTCAGGTCGGTGAGCAGCTCGATGCGATCGAGTCGCTGCACCACGGTATTGCGGTGCACGCCGAGCGCCGCCGCGGTGTGCGCGATCGACAATTCTTCGCGCAGAAACACGCGCGCTGTTTCGCGCAGAACCTCGCCGAGCGGGTCGAGCACCGACCCGGCCACGTCGCCCAGCAGTTCGTCTGGCAAGACGGCGATGGCCAGTTCGAGACCGAGAGAGTCGAGCGGAATTTCGGAGCACGGCTCTCCGGCTGAGGTGCCGATGAGCCCGGGCCGGGCGAGCAGCGCACTCAGGCGTTCAGCATCATCGGTGAGTTGCACCATCGTCGCGCCAACGCGCCCGGTCAAAAACCGCAAGGACTTGGAACCGGGCTGCTGCAACCGTTGCTGGAGCAGCGCGAGACTGAGAGCGGTCGACGATCCGCTCAACACCCAGACAGCACCGTAAATATCGGCGGCCACGACTCCGGACACATCGCGCAGTTGGCGCAGCAACAACACCGAACGACTGGCTCCAAGATGCAGAATGCCGGTCAGATTCCACGGCGGCTGCAGTGGAGCATCAATACCCTGCAGTGCCGCGATCAGGCGCCCCTCGGTGAGCTTGCGCAGCGACAGGCTCGAGAGGATGTCCCGGGTCGCCGATTCCCGCCACGACGCGTTGTCCCGCAGTCGTTCCTGCATGATCAGCATCTGAACGGTGAGCACGAGCACCTGCGCCACTGGCAACACTTCGGCGGGGGTTCCGGTGACCCCGACCACCGCGACGACGCGTCCATCGAGGATCAGTGGAATATTCACTCCCGGCCGGGTGCCCTGTTGCTCGTCACCGGGAGCAATCTGCACCGTCTCACCACGTCCGGCGGCGTTTCGCGCCCCGTCGTGCAGGGTGCCGATGCGCGATGCGTCCAGCGAGCCGATGATCAGACCTGCGGCATCCATGATGTTGACGTTGTGCACGAGGCTCGGAGCGACCTGCTCGACCAGGCGCTGCGCGAGCACCCGGGTGATCTGCACAGTATCGGGCAGCACGGCGTCGCTCGGAACGATGTCAGTCACCTGACCATCGTAGATCGAGGCCGGCGGATGGGTCTCACGCAATCTCTTGTGGCGCGTGTCGGTGGGTTGACCTACACTTTTCATATAGAAGATGCATTCTAGAAGAACCGGTTTTGTTCAGTATTTGTTCGAACTTGATACAGCATTTTTTATTATTGGCTCATCAGCTTTTTTATGACCAGCCGGTACGTATACACCCGAATACCAGCACCCGAAAAGGGAGGCCACCCTGCCCCAGATTATTGATACACCGGTTGACGTTGAGCTGTCCGCTGATGGCGACCCGCGCGCGTTCATTTGGAATCGATTCGAGCACACCGTCATCGGGCAACCACAGGCGGTGTTCAAGCGCACCCGCTGGTGGGAGAACGAGGGAACGCCCACCCGCATCGACACCGAGCTGTGGCGGCTCGATGCCAGCCGGGGCGGCGAAGAGCAGCACCGGTACGACCTGCGCCGCGGCACGGACGGATCCTGGACTTTAGCATTGGACTGGGGATGAACAGCGCACCGAACTTCCCGCACCTGCACGTCGCGAGTGCCTACTCGACCCACTATGGGGTGACGCTTCCCGAAGTTCTGGCCGAGCAGGCGGCCGCACAGGGTGCAACGTTTCTCGCCGTCACCGACCGTGACGGACTCTACGGCGCCGTCAAACATGTGCGCGCCTGCGTTGCCGCGGGCATCCGCCCCGGGCTCGGCGCCGAACTCGCCGTGCACGACGAGGAGTACCGCTCGCTCGGCCGGGTGGTCGTGCTCGCCCACGGCGATACCAACGGTCGCGGGTACGCCGCACTCTGCCGGGCGGTCAGTGCCGCTCACGCCGGCGATGCCGGTCACCGCTCTGCGATCACAACCGGTAGCGCCGAGCCGAGCATTTCGCGCGCCCGGCTGGCCGATCTGGCCGGCCTCGCTTCGCTTAGCGTGCTGCTCGGACCAGACTCCGACGTCGGTCTCGCAATCGGCCGGCGCGACAATTCAGATGCCGCGGCGCGGCTCGCCCTCTGGCAGGGGGCCCTGCCCACACAGGCCGTCGTACTCGAAATCGTCTGTCACCTGGCCGAAAGCGGCACCGTCGGCAGCGTGACCCCGGCCACGCGCATGCTCGCCCTCGCCGAAAACGCCGGGCTCCCTGCAGTGCTCAGCAATGCCGTGCGGTACGGCACGTCCGGCGAGGCGGTCACCGCCGATCTCGCCGACGCCGCGCGCTATCTGCTACCGCTCGCCGAACTCGAAACCCCACAAACCAACGGCCAGGCCTGGCTCAAACCGGCCGGAGCGATGCGCCAGGTGGCCCGCATGGTCGTCGATGCCGGTCTGCACGATGACGGGGCGCTCGAACGGCTGCTGCGTGACACCGAGCAGCTCGCCGACCGCTGCAGCCTCGACCCGGTTCTCGATATCGGGTTGGGGCGCCCGCGCATGCCGGAGGCGCGCATCATCGGCGTCACCGGCGACCCGGTCACCGAACTGTGGCGGCGCGCCCGTAGCGGTATCGCCGACCTGTACTCGGCGAGCGGCTCGCGCGCGGTCGAAGCGGCCCATGCCCAGCTCGCCCACGAGATGAAAACGGTCGAACACTTAGGTTTTGCCAGCTACTTTCTCACGGTGTCACGGGTGGCCGACATTATTCGTGGCATGGGCATCCGCATTCAAGCGCGCGGCTCGGGGGTCGGCTCGGTGCTCAACTATGCGCTGCGCACCTCCTCGGTCGAACCGATCGCGAACGGGCTGCTCTGGGAGCGTTTTCTCTCCCCCGAACGCCAGACGTTGCCCGATATCGACATCGACGTCGAGTCGGCCAGGCGACACGACATCTACCGCGAGGTGTTTCGTGCCTTCGGCAGCGACCGGGTCTCGCTCATGTCGATGACCAACGCTTACCGCGGCCGCGGTGCCGTGCGCGACGCCGGTCTGGCCCTCGGCCTGCCCGATGCCCAGATCAACGTGATCGCCAAGCAGATGTGGCGATTCAACGCCCGCGACTTTCGCCGAGCCCTCGAGGAGAAGCCCGAACTCGAGGCCCTCGCCGCCGAGGTGCGTGAGTCGCAACAGCTCGACCTGCTCGTCGACCTCACCGCCAAGCTTGACCGGCTCCCCCGGCACATCTCGGTGCACCCCTGCGGCGTGATTCTCTCCGATGCGAGCCTGCTCGACCGCACCCCGGTGCAGGCGAGCGGCATGGGCCTGCCCATGTCGCAGTACGACAAACACGACATGGATCCGATGGGGCTGATCAAACTCGACATTCTCGGCGTGCGCATGCAATCGGCGATGGCGCACGCCGTTGAAGAGCACCACCGACTCACCGGCGAAAGTATCGACCTCGACCGGGTGCCACTCGACGATGCGAAAACCTTCGAGCTCATTCGTTCCACCCGCACCCTGGGCATCTTTCAGATCGAGTCCCCCGGCCAAATGGAGCTTGTCGGCAAGCTGCAACCCGAGGTATTCAACGACCTCACCGTGGAGATTTCGCTGTTTCGCCCCGGCCCGATGAAAAACAACATGCCGCTCAAGTATCTGCAGGCCCGGCACGGCGAGGTGATGCCCGACTACATCCACCCTCGCTTCGAACCGATTTTGCGCGAAACGAACGGCGTCGTGATCTTTCACGAACAGGTCATGCGACTGTTCGACGAACTCACCGGCTGCGGCCTCGGCAAAGCGGATGTCTTTCGCCGGCACCTGGGCAAGCCAGAGCAGCTGCCGCAAATTGAGGAATACCTGCGCGAAAAAGCGCTCGCCCGTGGGTTTAGTGAGAAGGTCATCGACCAGGTCTGGACGGTGTTGGCGGGGTTTGGCAGCTTCGGTTTCGCCAAGGCCCACGGTGCTGCCTTCGCCCTGCCCACCTACCAGTCGGCTTGGTTGAAAACCCACCACCCGGCCGCCTTCCTGGCCGGGCTGCTCACCCACGACCCGGGCATGTGGCCCAAAGACCTCATCGTCGCCGAGGCTCGGGTACTCGGGGTACCTGTGCTCCCCCTCGACGTGCAGTCCAGCGCGCTCGACTACCGGGTGGAGGATCTCGCGGACGGGAGCCAGGGCATCCGTTTGGCGCTGCCAGAACTGGTCGGCAGCACGGAGGCGGAGCGGGCGCGCATTGCACAGCATCAACCGTTTGGGTCACTGCAGGACTTTCGTGATCGAGTGCACCCCCGGCGGCGCACCTTCGAGGCGCTCGCGCGGGTGGGCGCCCTCGACACGTTCATCGGCTACGACCGCGCCCGGCGGCACGAACTGCTCGCGCACATTCAGTCGCTGCGTGGCACCGCCGTGGTCATTCGCGCCGACCAGCTCGCGTTCGAGGTGGAGTTGCCGGTGCCGCGGTACTCGGGTGACCGCGCCGGCGCTATCACCTCGCTCGAGCTGCGCGGCCGCACCCAGACCGATCTGGAACTGCTCGATCTGAATCTGGCCGTCGGGTCGCACCAGATGAAGCGGTTTCACACGCTGTTCCGCGAGTTGGGGGTGACACCGGCGAGCGAGCTCGGCAACCTGCCCGGCGGCACCGAGGTGCTGCTCGCCGGAGTGCGGCGGGCCACCAACACGCCGCCGATGCGCGGCGGGCGCCGAGTCGTGTTCATCAGTCTCGACGACGGCACCGGACCGGTCGCCAACGTCGTGTTCTTTCACGACGCGCAGGAACGGGTCGGCGGGCAGGTGTTCCAGACCAATTACATGCTCGTGCGCGGTCGCACCCGGCGCTCTGGCGCCCGAGGAGTGTCGGTGACCGGGGAGAATATCTGGAATCTGTTCGACGTGGCCAGGCAGGTGAAGGAGCGGCATGCCGTTGAGCGCGCCGCCGCCGAGGAAGCTGCCAGTGCGGCCGCGTACGCTGCGGAACTGGCCGCGCACGGCGGGCATTCAAGCGGCGGTACCCTGCACCATCTCAATGCGGCGCATAGCGCCTAGCGATGACTAACCGGCGCTACCGACCCGCCGCTGTTGCCCCGGGCTGTGGACTGACCCTGGGGGCTAGTTCCTCGAAGGCATCACCGCCGTACTTGGCGTTCGCCGCCGACATGACCACCGGCCACATGCGGTGGCGTGCCGTCGCGATCTGGTCCCGACCGAAGAATTGCCGCCGCTGGCTGAGCGCCCCGGTGAGGCTGACCACCGCGACCACGGTCGCCACCTTGGTACTCGCGCCGCTCATCCAAGTGTCTTTCGCGCCATCCGTTGTCCCGGTCTTGCCGATCATTGGCACATTCGGATTCGTATTGTAATTCGATTGCTGCCCGGTGCCGCTGACCATTACCCGGTGCATGGCGTAAGCCAGACCGGCAGCGACCGTGGCATCAACCGATTGGGTGCAGACCGACGACGGCACTGGAATCTCGACCCCGCCAGGTCCGACGATCCGGTCGATGGCGATCGGCGAACAGGTCACCCCCTTGTTCGCGATGCCGGCGAAGGCGACGGCCATACTGAGCGGGGCAATTTCGTTGGTTCCGATAATGGATGCCGCGGACTGCGAGAGCGGGTTGCCGTCGGCTCGGTGCATGCCAAACGCCTCCGCCGTCTGCCGGATACCACACAGGTCGAGCTTCTTGGCCATGCCGATAAAGCCGGTGTTGATCGAGCCGACCGTGGCCTGCAGCGCACTGTAGTTGGTGCCCGATTCGTTGGCATCGTTGCGCGGGTTGAAGCCCTCCCTGCTGTAGTTCTGAGGCCCGAAGCAGCTGTCCTGGAAGGTACCCCAATTCGCCTTGCGGCGGGAGTCGACCCGTTCGTTGAGCGAGTGGCCTTCCTTGAGCCACTCGGCCAGTGTGAAGACTTTGTAGGTCGATCCGGGTTGGAACCCGCTTGAGCCGCCCTCGGCGTAGTCGGTGGCGTAGTTGATGCCGGTGAAGTTAGCTCCGGTCGCCTGCACGGCCGGGTCCTGGCTGTAGTCCTTGTTCTGGGTCATGGCGAGTACCCGGCCGGTGCCCACCTGTACGCTCGTGATGATCGCGCCTACATCGCCACCGGCATAGACCTTGGGAACCTGCTGGTTCATGGTCGTCACGGCCGCGTTCTGCACGTCGAGGTCAAGGGTCGTGTACACGTCGTAGCCGCCCCGGCGAAAGTTGAGCATGCGCGTGGCCGCATCGGCGCCGAAGGTGGGGTCGGTCTGCAGAATCTTGGTCACATAATCGCAGAAGAAGGCGTTACCCACTGCGGTCTGGCAGCCGGTGCTCGGTTCGGTGATGATCGGTTCGACCGGCGCAGCGGCCGCGGCGTCGAAATCGGTCTGGCTGAGCTTCTTGTGGCGCAGCATTTCACGCAAAATATAGTTGCGGCGCTGTTTGTTCGCGGCATACCCGTCGGCAGCGCCGTTGGTCTCACTCGCAGGCTGATCGAGCCGAAACTTGACCGGGTTGTTCACGATCGCCACCAGGCTGGCCGCCTGCGGCAGGGTGAGCAGGGCAGCCGTCGTATTGAAGTAGTAGCTGGCGGCGGCCTCGATGCCATAAACTGTGCCGCCGAATCCGGTGATGTTGAAATATTGACGCAGAATGTCGCGCTTGCTGTATGTCTTCTCCACCCCGATGGCCAGCCGCATCTCCTTGAGCTTGCGGTCGGGAGTGGTCTCGGTCGCTGCGCGGTAGCAGGCGTCACGCGCGCGCTGGTCGGCGAGAAGCTCGCACTTCTGCACCAACACGTTCTTCACGTATTGCTGCGTAATGGATGACCCACCCTGAGTGTCTCCGCCGGCCACCGTCGTCGCCGTGGCCCGCAGCGTGCCCTGCAGGTCGACCCCGCCATGCTCATAGAACCGAGGATCCTCCCCCGACACTGCAGCGTCCTTGGCAAATTGGCTGATCGCATCCCAACTCACCTCGATACGATTTTGGTCATAGAACGAGGCAAGGAGTTCGACAGTTCCGTCGCTGCGCGTCGCCAGGATGTCGCTCTTCTGGGACAGCGGCTCGATATTCACGTAATCGGGCAGGCTCTCAAACACCGAGATCGTGTTCGTAGCGGCCAGGCCCGAGAGCGCAACCACCGGGGTCATCGATGCGGTGACGAGCACGCCGGCCGCAACGCTCATGGCCACGAAACCGAGTAGGCCACCGAGGGCACCGTGCAGTGTGCGCAGACGGGACAGAGCTGAATTGCTTGGAATCTGAGTGACCTGAACCACGTTTACTCCCAGCTGATGCCATCCAGTGCGTGAGCCAACACCTGCGCGCTGGTTCGCGAGTAAAGATCATGTTAGCCAGATGAGGTTGATTAAATGGTCGGCAGTCCGATACGCGAATGTATCGGCTTGATACCGGTTTGCCGGTACTATCCGGTGACGGTGCTGGAGGTGACGAATGCGAACGTTCGGCATTGAAGAGGAATTCAACTTTCTCAAACCGGCGACACTTCAGCCGGCAAACGTCGGCGACGCGGTACACGCGGAACTTCTCTGATCACCTCATCAACGGGCTGCACGTACACGTCGGCATTCCGAACCGCGAGGGCCGGTGTACAGGCGCTCAACCGAGTGTACGTCTGGCTGCCCACGCTGCTCGCGCTTGCGGTGAATTCGCCGTTCTGACACGGCGCCGGCGGCACCTACGACCTGCGCACGATCTGGTGGAATGCGCGGCTGCTCCTGGAACATCCGACCATGGAGATTCGCGTCTGCGACGCCCAGCTCGATGAGCCGTCAACACTGCTGCTCGCCGCCCTGACCCGTGCGCTAAGACTGCACCTTTGCCCAGAAACGAGACTGCCATCCCGTGACGCACCGCGATCTGCAGGGCCGGCCTCAAAGCACGGGCTAGCGCAACCGTCAGTTTCGGTAGTCGTCGAGTGGGTGATCCTGTCTCGAGTCGTTCCCATTGCTCTCGTCGAGCTGGTCGTGATCGGCGTCTCTTAACCGGCGGGTATCTTCGGCGCCAATTACGGGCGCAGTCGACGTCGGTATGCCGAACTGGGCGGGGTCGAGCATGAGCGGGTTCTTGCTTGGGAGGGCAATCAAAGTTTGCTCGGGGTTGATCTCGATCGGGGGTTGCAGCCAGTACAGGCCGTCGCGAAGCCAGATCTTCCAGTGTCGGTTATGGAGCAACATATGATGCAGACTGCAAAGAAGAATGGCCTGATCGATATTGGAAAGCCCATGATCAACCCAATTTTCGATGTGGTGTGCTTCGGTCCAAGACGGTGGTTTCTCACAGCCGGGCCACCGGCAGCCGCCGTCTCGGACCGCGAGGGCGCGGCGTTGCTCACGGTTGAAGAGACGTTGGTCTCGTCCAACATTGAGGGGTTGACCGGTCTGGTCGAACAGGATGCCGAGGTAGCCGGTGTCGCAGAGGTGCCGGTCGATCGTCTCCGCCGACACCGGTGCGGGGTTGCCCACGATATATCCGAAAACCGGATGACTGATGGCCGGTTCTGTGCCGTGGATGGTCTGAGCCCCGCGCCGAGCTTCTGGCCTCCGACTTGCCTCGCCGCCCGCACCGCTGGCTGTTCCAAAGCCCGCCAGCGTGTCGCTCGGCGCCTCCGCGGTGCTCTCGACATTGTCGGTTTTCTCGGCGTTCTCGACACTGTCGGCGTTCTCGGCATGGTCGGTGTTCTGGGTGTTCTGGGTGTTCTCTGTTCCGCCCGTGCGCTCGGTATTCGGGGCACCTGGCGCGATCGGCGCGACCTGTGCGGGCGGAGCAGGGAACGACCACGTTGTGTCGTCGCGGGCCTGCTTCTCCCGCGCCAGAATACCCGCAGCATCAAGGTCATCCCGCAACCGCCTCGCTCGCTTGAAGGCCTGCTCGGTGTTCATTCCCGGCGCCTCCACCAACAGCACCCGCAGCGCAGCGGCCAGCTTCTCAGCAGTGATCGCTTGATCCAGAGTACCCAGGCCCCGCAGCAGGGCGTCGCCGACGCCGGGCGAGAAAGTTCCTTGAGCGACAGCGTGCATGATCGGCGCCTGCCACGGCACCTCCACCACGACCGGCCGCGCGACCGGGCGTGCCGGAAGAACCGCGACGACCGGCACGACAGGACCAGGCCCAGCCTCGGGCAGCGGCAGATCGGGGTGCAATTCGACCCACGCTGCCGCCCGCTCCAACTCCCGGGCGGCCCACCAAGCG
This sequence comes from Cryobacterium sp. Y62, assembly GCF_002929785.1. Lineage (NCBI taxonomy): Bacteria > Bacillati > Actinomycetota > Actinomycetes > Micrococcales > Microbacteriaceae > Cryobacterium > Cryobacterium sp. Y62. The sequence goes on from NZ_PJJK01000082.1 coordinate 32,261, forward strand.
GCCACCCGCCCGGCATCTCGTGCGGCCGCCCGCTCGGCTTGCGCTGCAGCTTCGGCAGCGGCCTGAGCAGCCCACGCAGCTTCCCGCACGGCCTCGGCGGCTCGCCGCTCAGCAGTTTCCGTCTCGCTCATGAGTACCCCGACCGCCAGCAAGCGACCCGCTTCGATACTGCTCAGGCCGGTGGCCTCCTGCACCATCAACGTCGCATTACCAAACCCGTGCCGCGCCGCCACCCCCGACCGGCCCAGCTGGCGGCCGCGACCGCTGCGCGATCATGCCCGCCAGCAACGCTGCAACCGTAGTACTCAGCCGCAGCAGGTCGGCGATCGGACCGCGCGCCGCAAGCACCTCAGGATCGGACACGCTACTGAACTCAGCACTGGAACCACCCAGCGCGGCGACAGCGACCGCCGCCCGGGTCAGATCCACTGCCAACGTGCTCATAAATCAGCCCAACACCCCACCACCGACATTCCCGAGGAAAAATCATGCTTACAAGCGCTAAAACCGAAAAATCCGCAAAGAATACCCAAAGAAATGTTTTCAGGGATGCCTGGCCCTCAACGCGACGCGACCCTGCCGCCAGATCGAACACTCGGGGCCGAGTTCTCCCCTTTCCGTCACGCCGTGCACCTGCTACAGCCGAACAGGCCAGGCGACAGGCATAGGGAGCCCTGCCCGCCCAGCCATACCGTGATTCACAAAGAGATACCAGCCTGTGGAGAACTTAAACGGGATTGTAGCAATCCGGTCTACTGTGACCCCATGCGAAACCCGTTGCATCGCCGTTTGCTGCACACCGTTGCACTGAACACTGTCTTGCTGGTCTCCATCAGCCTGCTCAGCGGATGCATGGCCACCCCAACCCCGCACAACACGTCCGTGCCATCGGCGGCCGCGCCCACCATGATCCCCCCGGTCTTCGCCTCAAATGAAGAAGCACTGGCCGCCGCCATGGCAACGTACTCGGCTTACCTGTCGGCTGGCGATGTCGCTGGCAAAATCGGATCCGACTCCTGGAACAAGTACCTGGCATTCACAAATGGCCCAGAACACGATGCAGTCATGTCATCACGCACAGCCCTAGAAGCTGAGGGACGGTCTCTGACGGGCTCCACAACCTTTGATTCAATCAAAATTCAGATGTCCTCAGCTCTTCCGGACGCGACCTGGGAGATACGTACTTGCCTGTGTCTCGACATAACACACAGTCGGTTGCTCGACTCTTCCGGGCAACCAATCGATGACTCCGAGGGCCCCTTGCGTTGGCCGATGGTGGTCCGGTTTGTCACACCGCAGAAAGATTCCCAACAACTACTGATTTCGGAGTCGACAATATGGTCCGGTTCAAATTTCTGCTAATCGTTGGAACCCTCGCCGTTCTAACGCTTAGCGCTGTTCCGAGCACGGCAGTCTTTGCGGGATCCGCGCGGTGCACTCCTGAGGAGATCAGAACGGGGAAATGTCCCTCCGAGCTTGTCTCGGGCGGTCTTACCAATGGCCACGGCGTCGATGTATTCGCCGAGGGGTCTACGAATTCGAACGGCACGGGGGCGGCGACCGGGCCCGGCGGCGAATCGGATGACGCCAACGGCACCCAAGGCGGCTCGGCGGGCAGCCAAGTACGACCGACTATGTGCGTGAGCCACAAAACGACAACAACAGCCAGCCAATAGGTTCCGT
>NZ_PJJK01000105.1:0-84129 GCF_002929785.1 Cryobacterium sp. Y62
GACTACGGCACACTAGAACCACACGAGAGTGGCCCTGTTTTCAGTTGGCAGAAGTGGCCCTGTTTTCAGTCGGCGTTAACACTCGGGTGACGATCAGCCGTCGATGAGGTAACCGTTCGCATCCGTTGGGTGCATTGGACATGCGGTCCCATGTCGCTCCCGGAGTCGAGCGTCGTGAAGATTGACCGTCTTCGCCGCCGTCGCGTTGTGCGTGCTGCTCGGTTCCAGCCGATTTCGTGGGCTGCGCATAGAGACCGCACGGACCAAATCACTGCACACGTCATTCCCCAGCCCGGCATCACCTACATCACCGTCGCGGCGCCGCCCGTCGCGTACACGATGCAGGCAGCGGCCGCCGCCTGCGGCCCATCCGTCTCCACGCTCCGCGCTGCTGTCATACGTGGCCCGCTCGCTGCGCGATGGGTCGGCAGCAAGCTGATAATCCGGCACGAGGACCTGGCCGAATGGGTTGGTGAGCTCAGCGCAGATGACCCAGCCAACGCGCTCTAAACGAATAACGTAGAGCCCCGCGCGCCTGACTTTCTAAGTCTCGCCGGTGCGACTCTTTTTGTTTGCAGGTTGACCCGCTCCAAGGGGCACGCAGAACCACCTGAAGGCATACCTAGCCCTTCAACCCTTGCAAACACTGGAATCCGAGGGCGAGAACAGTGGATTAGAAGGCCGGTGCTCTATCCACTGACCTACGGGGGCGGGACCTTTCAAGGTTACAGGTCGCCGGCGGGGTCAGGTCGCCGCAGCGCTCAGGTCGACGAAGCCTGCCCAGGTCAGGGAGCGCTGCGCGGGGCCAGGTCGGGCATCGAGGGCGTCGCGCTGATCAGCTTCCGGGTGTACGGGTGCAAGGGGCGGTCGTAGACATCACCAGTCGGACCACACTCGACGATGCGTCCGTCGGAGATGACGGCCACGGTATCGCACAGGTGACGGACTACGCCGAGGTCGTGCGAGACGAACACGAGTGTGAGCCGGTATTGGTCGACCAGTTCGGCGAGCAGGTTCAACACCTGCGCCCGCACCGACACATCCAGGGCACTGACTGCTTCGTCGGCGACCAAAAGCCGCGGCCTCGTGATGAGCGCTCGTGCGATGGAAATTCGTTGCCGCTGGCCTCCGGAGAACTGGTGCGGATGCCGGTCCATCACGTCGGCGTCGAGTCCGACCGCGGCCAGCTGGGCTTCCACCCGGGCTCGCATCTCGGCCCGACCGACGTGCTGCAGGGGTTCGGCGACGATGTCGCGCACCTTCATGCGAGGATCCAGCGACCCCATCGGATCCTGGAAAACGATCTGCACCTCACGACGAAACTCGCGCAGTTGCCGCTCAGAGGCTCCCCCGAGCTGTTGCCCGAGCACGTCGACCGTGCCGGAACTGGGCTGGTCGAGGGCGCACAGGATGCGCATGAGGGTTGATTTGCCGGAACCCGATTCGCCGACGATGCCCAGGCGTTGTCCCGCAGCCACGTCAAAGGAGAGGTCGCGCAGGCCGTGCACGATCGGTTTCGGGGCGAATAGACGGCCACCGGGCCTCCGATACTGCCGGCTGAGCTCTCGCACCCGAATGGCGGGTTCGCCGGACACCTCGTTGAAGACTATTGGAGGGCCACCCGGTGCGAGGCGCTGGTGGGCGGCGCGGTACGGCGGCAGGATCGCCGCCGGCGCAGCATCCGCTTCGATTCGGCTGGGTGCGATGAGTGTCCGGGCTGCTGGGGGGGTGCGCAGTCGGCCACGGTCATCGACCACGGAGAGATCCGCGGCGGCAATGAGATTCTTCGTATACGGATGCTTCGGCGCGGCCAATACGCGCCCTACCGGCCCGTCCTCGACGATAGTGCCCCGGTGCATGACGAGCACCCGCCGGCAGACCTGCGCGACCACCGCTATGTCGTGGGTGATCAGGAGAAGGGAGGAGCCCCGGTCGGCCACCAAACCCCCGATGAGCCCAAGCACCTCGGCCTGCGCTGTGACGTCGAGGGCCGTGGTCGGTTCATCACAGAGCAGCAGCTGCGGGTCGTTCGCCATGGCCATCGCGAGCAGTACGCGCTGGCGTTGACCGCCGGAGAGCTGATGCGGAAAAGCGAGGGCCGCCTGGGCGGGGTCGGGAAGCCTGACCTGGGCCAGTAGCTCGATGGCACGGTCCTGGGCTTGTCGCCGACCATTTTGGGTGCGATGCACGGTCATGATTTCGGCGACCTGGGCTCCCACCCGCATGAGCGGATTCAGGGCGGTCATCGGCTCCTGAAAGACCATCGCCATGGTGTTGCCGCGCACCTGGTTCAGGCGGCGTTCGTCGGCGGTGAGCAAGTTGGCGTCGCCGCCGTTGAGGCGCACCGAGCCGGTGGCCGTGAGGGTGTCGGGCAGCAGCCCCATAACGGATGTCGCGGCGAGCGACTTTCCCGACCCGGATTCCCCGATCAGGCCGACCCGTTCGCCGACGGCGATGTCGAAGCTGAGGCCGTGCAGCAGCTCCATGAAGGGCGAGCTGACCCGCAGGTCGGTCACGCTGAGGGCGGGCGCGGTCAACGTTTCACCTGCATGCGAGGGTCGAATCGATCGCGCAGGCCGTCACCGAGCAGGTTGAAGCCCAACACCGCGATGGCAATGGCGATTCCCGGCCAGACAATGAGCAACGGTTCGATGAACAGGTAGCTCTGGGCATCCTGCAGCATACGGCCCCACGAGGGCGTGGGCGGGGGCGTACCGAGCCCGAGGTAGGACAGCGCGGCCTCGGCGAGCACCGCGATGCCGAATGAGACAGATGCCTGCACGATAAGCATGCCGCTGATATTGGGCAGAACGTGCCGCACGCCGATGAAGAGGCCGTTCTTGCCCGAGGCACGCGCGGCCAGTACGTACTCGCGGCTCATGATCTGCCGGGTTCCGCTGCGGGCGATGAGGGCGAACGCGGGTGCCGTGCCGATGCCGAGCGCCACCATCGCGGTGACCGTTCCGGCACCATAAATAGCTCCGAAGATGATCGCGAGCAGCAGGGCCGGGAAAGCGAGCGAAACGTCGTTGCCGCGCATCATGAATTGGTCAAGCCGGCCCGGATTCATGCCGGCCACGATACCGAACGGCACGCCGAGCACGGCCGCGATCGAAACGGCGACGGTGCCCACGAGCAGGGAGATTTGAGCGCCGCGCAGCAGGGAACTGAAGACGTCGCGCCCGAAGCTGTCGGTGCCGAGCAGGTGTTCCGAGCCGGGCGGCAGCAGGATCGAGTCCGAGAAGATCCCTTCCGGGTCGAACGGTGTCCACCAAAGAGATACGACGGCGGCCAGCACGACGAGACCGATCAGCGCAAGGCCGGCCCGGAGCGTTGCGTCGCCACCACGAACCGTACGACGAGCGGACTTCGCGGGCCTGATGGCGGTCATGACGCGCTCCGCAGTCGGGGATCGATCACAGTGAATGCCAGGTCGACGAGAAAGTTCAGCACCAGCACGAACACGACGAGCACCAGCACGATGCCCTGCACGGCGGGCAGGTCGCGCAGGGCGACCTTGTCGAGCAGCAGGCTGCCGAGGCCGGGAATGCTGAACACCCGCTCGATCACGACGGCGCCGATCAGCAGCGTGGCGATCTGCAGACCGAGCACGGTCATCACCGGCACAGCTGCGTTGCGCAGCCCGTGCCGAAATAGGGCGCGTGCTGTTCCGAGGCCCTTGGCTCTGGCCGTGCGCATAAAGTCGTCGCGCATGACGTCGAGAACCGCCGAGCGCACATAGCGACTGAGCACGGCGCCCTGCACGCTGCCGAGGGCAATCGCCGGCAAAATGAGGTGCTCGATGAAGCCACCAAAATCGTCGGCAGGATCAACCCAGCCGCCTGCCGGAAGCCAGCGCAGGGTCACGGCGAAGAGGGTTACGAGCAGCAGTCCGGCCAGAAACCCGGGCACGGCAACACCGATTTGGCTGATGCCCGACAAAATCGCGCCGTCCGGCCCGCGCTGCCGGACCGCGGTCAAGATTCCAAACGGGATCGCGAACAGCAAGGCCAGAACGACGCTGGTCAGAACGAGGATCACCGTGATGCCGAGGGCATCCGCAATGTCGGGGCCGATCGGCTGACGCGACACTGTGGAGGTGCCGAAATCGCCGACGAGCACGTGCCCGATCCAATCCAGGTAGCGCACGATCGGTGGGCGGTCGAGACCCATCGCCGTGGCCTGCGCAGCAACATCCGCTTCGGTGGCCTGCACGCCGAGGGCGATGCGCGCCGCGTTGCCGGGCAAGATAGCCAGCAGGAGAAAGGTCACGATCGAGGCCACGACGACTGTCGTCGCGAAGACGACGATACGACGCAGAATCACCAGGACCATTGCAGACTTTCTCGAAAGCGCGTGAGAGGGATGCGACATCCGCTCGACATCAACCGTAGGGGTGAACGGCTTCGTCCGTTACCTGGCGATGGTCGACAGGTCCAGCGCGAGGCTCGGCGTGTTCTTCGGCACGCCGAGCAGATCGGCGTCGGCCAGTGAGATCGCCGGCTGCAGGTACAGCCAATTAGCAGATGCTTCCTCAGCCATCGTGCGCGTCGCCTCCTTCATGAGCGCTACATAAGCGGCCGGGTCGGCGGCATCCGCCTCAGCGAATTTTGCCATCACTGCGGGCGAGTCGTAGCCGGCATAATAGGTGGGGGCCGCGAAGACGCTGACGTCACGTGGTTCGCTGTGCATGATGAGCGACAGGTCGTAGTCGTGGTCGGCGAACACCTCGTCGAGCCATACCGCGGGAAATTCGAAGGCGGTCACCTCGGCGTTGATGCCAACTTCGGCAAGCTGCGCCTTGACCACCTGCGCGCCAGCCACTGCGTAGGGAAGGTTCGGAATCTTGAACGCGACGGTCAGGTCGCTCATGCCTGCCGCGGCGAGGAGGTCGGTCGCTTGGGCGGGATCGTAGGGGTACAGGTCGGCGAGCTCGGCGTCGTACCAGGGGTCGGTCGGCGGTACCATCGAGCCGATGAGCAGACCGTAGCCGCTACTCACCGTGTCCATGACCGCCTGCCGGTCGATGGCGTACATGACGGCCTGCCGCACCCGAACATCGCTGAACGCGTCGCTGGCATTGTTCATCGACAGGGTGACTTCACCCGTGCTGGCACCCTCGAGCACCTGGTAGTCGGAGTTTGATTTGAACTGATCGACCAGCTGAAACTGCGAGATGCCCGAAATGAGGTTGATGTCACCGCTGAGCAGGGCGTTGGTCTGTGCGGTCGCGTCGGTGAAGTAGCGCAGTGTGACATCGGTCAGGTACGGCGCCTCTCCCCAGTAGTTGGCGCTGGCAGCCAGGACCAGGCTGTCGCCGGTTTTGAAGGAGCGCACCGTGTAGGGCCCCGTTCCGACCGGTGCCGTAGCCAGGTCGGCAATGCCGGCTTCGGTGAACATGGTGCCGACCGGACCTGTCATATTGAAGAGCCAGCCGTTGCTCGGTATCGACAGGGTGATCCGAGCGTCGGTGTCAGTGATGGCCTCGATGCTGGCAATCGGATCGAGGTAGGCCGGCCCGTTCGCGGTCCAGTTATCTTTCACGCGTTCGAGGCTGAACTTGACGCTATCGGCGGTGAATGGGGATCCGTCCGAGAAGGTCACGCCCTCGTTCAATACGAAGTCGTAGACCAGGCCGTCGTCACTGACCGTCCAGGACTTAGCGAGCAGGGAAATGATCGTGCCGTCGTTGTCGAGTTTCACGAGGCCCTCATAAACGTTATAGAGGAGCGCCTGCGGAATGGCTGCACCGGCGGTCGTGGTGTAGTCGAGGTTGCCGGGCGTAGCCAGCAGACCAACGGTCAACGTCGTGTCTGGTTCACCGTCGGCGGACGCGGTACCGGTAGAACACCCCACCAAAGCCAGCGACGCGATCAGCGTGGCCGTAATACTGGCGAGAATCGTGCGCCGGGTGGGGGCCCTCATCACTCAGAGTGCTTTGGCCGCGGCGACGAGAACCTGGGCCAGGGTCGGCACGCCGGCTGCACGAAAGACCTCGGCACCTTCGCCGTTGGTAATGATGACGGTCGGGGTGTTGCGAATCAGCAGGGCCTCGGCTTGCTCGGGTGCTCCGGCGACATCGATCTCGCGCACGGTCGAACCGGGAACGAGTCGTTTCGCCTCGGCCAGCACGGCACGCGTCTGCATGCACGGCTCACAGAATGACGACGAATACAGGGTAAATTCCATCAGGGGCCTCGCAGATCACGCGCAAAAGAACAGTGTTTTCAAGTTTACAGGCCCTGTCGGGGGCCACCGGTAGACTCAAGGCATGACGAACAGCACGACGGATACAGCACCAACGACAGACCCGACCGCTTCCCCGACCTCGAAGAGCCCCGACCGCTTGGTCTGGATCGACTGCGAGATGACCGGGCTCGACCTGGACCGCGACGAGCTCGTCGAGATCGCCGTCGTCATCACCGACTACGACCTCAATGTGCTCGACCCTGGTCTTGACCTCATCATCAAGCCCAACGACTCTGCCCTCGCAAATATGGGCGATTTCGTGCGCAACATGCACACCTCCTCTGGGCTGATCACCGAGATTCCGAACGGCATCAGTGCGGCCGAGGCTGAATACCAGGTACTCGAATATGTCTTGAAGTTCATTCCTGCCGAACAGAAGGCACCGCTGGCCGGCAACTCCATCGGCACCGACCGCGCCTTCCTCACCCGCTATATGCCGCGCCTCGACAATCAGCTGCACTATCGCAACGTCGACGTGTCGTCGATCAAGGAGCTGGCCCGCCGTTGGTACCCACGCGTCTACTTCAATGCCCCAGCCAAGGACGGCGGCCACCGCGCCCTGGCCGACATTCTCGAGTCGATCCGCGAGCTCGCGTACTACCGCCAGACGGTGTTTGTGGCCGACCCAGGGCCCTCGAGCGACGAAGCCAAGTCGCAGGCCGCGGAGGTTGTGCACTTATTCGCCTCCGAGGTGTAATAAGATGGCTGAGTTGCCCCGCGTTGTAAACGTGGGGAAGCATGGTGGGTATAGCTCAGTTGGCAGAGCGCCTGGTTGTGGTCCAGGAGGTCGCGGGTTCAATCCCCGTTACTCACCCCAATGAAATATCGTAGCTGCGAAAAGTATCGTTGTTTCGGCCATCGAGCCGTCGAGAGCAGATGACGATGCTAGAGCTGGACGCGTCCGATTTCGAGAAGCTCGTTGTTGATGAACTCGATCTGCTGCCCGATGACATGGTCGACGGCCTCGACAATATTGTTTTCGTCGTCGAAGATCGACCCGAAGACGGTACTCTCGATACCTTGGGCCTGTATGACGGCGTGGCTCTGACCGAACGCGGCCAGTACGGCTTCGGCGAAATGCCCGATCGCATCGTGCTGTACCGCGAGCCGCTGCTCGCCATCTGTACGAACCTCGACGATCTGCACGACGAAATTCACATCACCCTCGTTCACGAAATCGCTCACTTCTACGGCATTGACGACGACAGGCTGCACGAGCTCGGCTGGGGCTGACCTCAAGCGGTCTACCCTTGGGGAATGAGCTCCTTCCGTCCTGGCCGTCTTGTCGGAATTCTGGTCGGCACCGTCGTGATTCTCGGCTTCGGTGTCTACGGCCCCGCGATGCTTCTCGGTCCGCTACCCGCCGTGACCGCCACCACCGTCACGCCCACCACCGGTGCCTCGGCCTCCACTCCCCCGGTGCTCTCCGCCAATGGCGCGAGCGCCATCGCCGTGCTCGCCGCGACGACGAGTGATGTCTCCGGCACCACGTCGATCGGTGCGGTTTCGCAGGCTGCGGAGCCGATCGCCGTCGCCGGAACGGCGGACGCCCTGCCGATGGCGTCCATCGCCAAGGTTGTCACCGCCCTCGTCGTTCTCGATGCCAAGCCGATCGCGGAAGGGGAATCCGGCCCAGTCGTGACTTTGACTGCCGCCGACTTTCAGAGCTATCTGGATTACGATCGGGCCGGTGCTCGCTCGGTCACGGTCTTCGCCGACGAGCAGTGGACCGAGCTGGAATTTTTGCAGGCCCTGCTGCTGGGCTCGAGCAACAACCACGCCGATAGTGTGGCACGCTGGGCCTTCGGCTCTCTGGACGCCTACGTTGAAGCCGCCAACGCCTGGCTCGCGGAGAACGGGCTGACCGATTCCGCCGTTGTGGACGCTACCGGGCTGAGCGATGGCAGCGCTGGGACCGCTACCGATCTGGCTCGCCTCGCGGGTCTCGCCGCGACCGACCCGATTGTGTCTTCGATAGTGGAGCGCCCGGCATCCGCTTTGGCGGACCGTCGCGGTGTCGAGAACACCACCTCGTTTCTGCCCGAAGAGGGCATCACCGGTATTTCGCGCAGCTACACGGACGCGGCTGGCGTGTGTTTTCTGTTCACCGCCGAGGTCAGCGACGGCGCGTCGAGCTTCACGTTCTCGGGCGCTTTCATCGGCGAACCGACCTACGATGCCCTCACCGCGGACCTAACCGCACTCATGGAGAGCGCCAGGGCCGGAGTCGGACCGCTGTCGGTGCTGGCAGCTGGCGATGAGTACGCGGCGTTTGAATCGGCCTGGGGTGAGGAGGCTTCCGCCGTGGTCGGAGTCTCGCGCACTCGCTATGCCTGGCAGGCCGCCACGCCGGAAGCCGCCACGGTCACACTCAAGGATTTCACCACCGCGCGCACCGGCGCAAACATTGGAAAGGTACAGCTCACCGTGGCCGGGGAGAAGCTCTCGGCCGCGCTGAAGCTCGACCGCGCGATCAACAACCCGGGGCCGGGGTGGCGGCTGCTGCACCCGATCGTGATGATCACGGCGTTGCTCGATCAGTAGCTAGATCGGCTCTACCTCGGTGTCGATCGGATCACTCTCGCCCTTGTCGAAGGCGTAGCGCACGCGGTGTTGCCCGTTCACATCGCGTTCGTCGACCTCGTCGTACCAGAACACCGATTCCAGACCGGCGACGGCGGCGACCATGCTGATGCGGGCGGCGTGTTTACCGCGCACGAGCGCCCGGGAATCGATCTGGCCCTCGAGCGGGCCGTCGATGAACTCGGCGGTATACAGGGTGGGGGCACCGGCATCGTCACGGTCGGAGGTATTCATGGGTTCCAATCTAGTCCTGCGAATCCCGCGATGCCCTGGGGGTCGATCGTCTGTGTCGCAGGCGCCCTGACGCGCACGGTGGCACGACGTTCGGGTTCCTCCTCCGTGAGGTAGGCCGCCCATTCTTCCTGCCACTGGTCCCAGTGCGTTCGAAACGCCTCGCCATCGCGGTCGAGCGCTCGTTGTTTGCGCAGGTCGTCATCGGCGGCCAGCCAGACGCGTACGTCGCTGAGCGGCTCATGCGCGGCCGCGAGAGTACCGCAGCCCTCAACGATCAGTGGTCGTTCTTCGGCAAGCGGATGCCACTCCGCTCGCTGATTCGCGCTCCAGTCGTAGCGCTGCCACGCCGCGACCCCGCCTGCTCGCCGGGGTTCGAGAACGTGCCACCGCAGATGCCGAATAGCGGCATCGAGTCCGTCCCAGCCGGGGTAGATGTCATCCATGCGCACGAGCTGCGGGGTATGACTGCCCGGCCACTGCCGGGCTAAGGCGTCAGCGAGGGTGCTCTTGCCCGCGCCGCTTGGCCCGTCAATGAGTACCACCGGGTTCGGCCCGGCAGCGGCGACGGCCTGCAGCACCGGCGCCAGCAGCTCCGCGCGGGCGCCAGACTCTGCCTCAGGCAAGAATGAAGCTCCAGGTCTCTGCCCACACCGCAACGCCGATGGCGGTGGTAGCAATCACGAATCCAATTGTGACGAGCACAGCATCCGCTGCCCGAAATCGGGAGAGCCTAGCCCAGGTGCGCGGTTCGTCGCTGCCGAAGCCGCGGGCTTCCATGGCCGTGGCGAGTTTGCTGCCGCGCCGTACCGAGATGACAAGCAAAGAGAAGGCCGGACCGAAGAATCGTCGGGCAGCACCCCGTACGCCGCCGCCGTCACCGACTCCGCGGGCCCGTCGGGCGAGGGTGAGCGAGTGCCAATCTTCGATGAACATGCCGACCAGGCGCAGTCCGGCGAGTCCGCCGAGCACGAAGCGGGACGGCAGACGCAATATCTGGGCGAGCCCGTCGGCGAGGTCGGTCGGGTCGGTCGTCGCTAACAAGACGATGCCGGGCAGGCCGATTGCAAGCACGCGCAGCCCGATGGCCAGTCCCAGTTGCGCTGAGCCCTCGGTCACCGAGATGAAGCCGAACTGCCACAGCAGCGCGCCGGAATCTTCGCCGTAGAGCACCGTCGTAACGGACGCCATCGGGGCTGCGATCCACACCGGCGCGGTTCGCAACCAGAACTGCCTGGCGCCCAGGCCACACCAGAACAACAGCGCAGCCTCGAGCAGCAGGGCGACGCCAGCCGACACCCAGTCGATGGAGAGCAGCAGTGCGCAGCTCACGATGAGGGCCACGGTCAGTTTGGAGACCGGGTTGAGTCGGGCGACAACGCTTGGGCGAATCGTCGGGGTCAGCAAACTCATCGGGCGTCCGCCCCGAGCCTGATCGAGTCGGGCATGCCCAGCCGGTATTCTTCGTCGGCGAGGGCACTGACGAACTGCGCGTCGTGGGTGACCGCAACCAGCGCGGTTCCTTCGTCGAGTTGCTCAGCCAGCAGGATCACGAGTTCCTGCCAGGTGCGGGAATCCTGCCCGAACGTCGGCTCATCGAGCACGAGCAGACGGGGCCGGGTGGCAAGAACGGTGGCTACGGACATCCGCCTCTTCTCGCCACCCGACAACGTGAACGGGTTGGCGTCGGCGAGATGATCCAGTCGCAGTCGATGCATCAGATCACCAACCCGGGTGCTCTGCTCGGCCACGCTGAGCCCGAGAGCGCGCGGGCCGATCAGCAGGTCATCGCGCACGGTAGCGGCCAGAAACTGGTGCTCGGGGTCCTGAAACACCGTCCCAATGCGGGTGAGTAGCTGTTTCGAGCGCCACCGGTGCGGCTCGGCCGGGATACCGGCTGAAAAGTCATCGCTTGCTCGCAGTGCCCCGCCGGCGGGTTTTAGCAGCCCGGCCAGCGTGAGCGCCAGGGTGGACTTTCCGGCACCGTTCGGCCCGGTCACGACAGTCGCTGTGCCCGCGCGCAGGTCGAAGGTGATGCCATCGGCGACAACGGATGCCGTGCGCCGGCCAAACGGAACGCGACCGACTGCGAGTCCCTCCGCCCGCAGCAGGGTCTCAGGATGCCGGATCGGGTGCCGCGTGGGAAACCGTGGTGGCCGGGCGGGTACCCAGACGCCGGCCTGCGCCAACCGCTCACCCTGGCTGGACAGGATTTCGCGGGTCGGACCGTCCGCGAGCACACCGCCCGTCGGGTCGAGCACGATGACGCGGTCAACGACGTCTTGCCAGACCTCGACCCGATGCTCGATGACCACCAACGTTGCCCCGGAGTGGTCGAGCGAGCGCACGACGGCATCCCGCACATCGATGACCCCGCCCGGGTCGAGGTTCGCGGTTGGCTCGTCGAGCAGCAGCAGCCCCGGCCGCATGGCGAGCACACCGGCCAGGGCCAGGCGCTGCTTTTGCCCACCGCTCAGGCTTGAAGTAGGATGGTTAAGAGGCAGGTCCAGACCGACCTCGGTGAGGGCCTGCCGCACCCGAGGCCAGATCTCGGCACGCGGCACGGCGAAATTCTCGCAGCCGAAAGCGACGTCGTCGCCGACCCGGGCGAGCACGACCTGAGAATCCGGGTCCTGCAGCACCAGGCCGACCCGCCCGCGCGCCTCGGCGGCGCGATGCCCATCGATGAGCAGACTGCCCGTTTCGTCGCCGTCTTCGGCGTCACCGAGCACCCCGGCGAGAGCGTGCACCAGGGTACTTTTGCCTGCACCACTGGCCCCAAGCAGGAGCACCCGTTCGCCGGGCTCGATCTGCAGGTCAAGACCGGAGACCGCTTGGTTGTGGCGACCGGCGTGGCGCCAGCCCCAGTCACTGGCGCGAATGTGCGCCGCTCGGATCTGCGGGTTTCGAATCAGAGCAGAGGGAACCCGCACGGCCGGGATCCGCGGGTCGCGGCCGTGCGGGATCGGCGAAGTTTCAGGCATCCGCTAGCTGATCGCGGCAGCGGGCGCGCGCGACCCTTCCCGACCGGCGGCGAACCGGCTGAGGGCGCCGGTTCGGGCCAGACCGCGCACGGCGAGCCAGGACAGCAACCCGGCCAGCACCGTGCCAGAGACGACGGCGGAGACGAAGTAGACGGCCTTGTAGCCAAAATCCAGTGCCGCATAGCTCGTGAGAGTTGTGTCGAGCAATCCAACAGCAACACCCGCGCCGGCACCGGCGAGCAGTGCGACGCCGAGCCGCCAGTTGGAGTAGAGGAACAGGGCCAGAATGATTTCGGCACCGAGTCCTTCAACGACGCCCCAGATCAGGGTGGAGAATCCCCACTGGGTTCCGATCAGCATGGAGACGACGGCGGCAACAACTTCGGTGTACAGAGCCGCACCGGGCTTGCGAATGATGAGGCCCCCAAGCACACCGGCGAACAGCCAGCCGCCGGCTAAAAGGCCTTCAAGCCCGGGCGTGAACGCGAGAATCGCGCTGAGCGGGGACCACGCGAGGCCCCAGGCCCAGAAGATAACACCGCTCGCGACACCGATGACGCTCGCTACGACGATGTCGACGACGCGCCAGCGAAAGTTGCGCTTAGTGGCTTGTGATGAAACAGATTGCTTGAGTGAACTCGTTGTAGCGTGCACTGTGTCGTGCCCTTTCCGTAGGTGAATACAGGGCACGGGATTGAGAAGCCTCCCTGCGCTGGCATTATCCAGATCAGGTTCGACGGTCGAAGCTTATTCAGCTTCCTCTCAGCCCGGTGTACCGGACTCCCGTGATCGTACCTAAGTATAGTGCCCCGCTTAGACTGACGGCATGGTGATCACGACATGAGCATCGGCGTTCTGCTCGTTTTGGCGGCCCTGTATCTGCTGCTCATGCGCCGGTTCGTTCTGCGGCGGCGGCGAATAGCGCAGGGTCTGTCGGTGAGCGGCCCCTGGCACTTTCCCGCTTGGCTGCGCCCAAGAGTTCCGCGCTGGGTGCGGCGACGATTCGGGCGTCGCCCGCGCGCCGCGCGGCGGTTGCGCCACACCGGTGCGGGCCTACCTTAGCTCCGTGCGCCCATGTTCTATCATGGGCCCACTTTCCGGGCCCGGGCCAGGTGCACAGGGTACGTCTACTTCTTTAGGGCTCTGATCACCCGGGCCAGGGCGCGACCGGCGACGATGAGAAATGGCACACCGACGGCGAGCAGGGCGATGACGTTCGGCTCAAACCGGGCTGTACCGCCCGACTTGACGTAGGCGCCGATCGGCAGTGACACGCCGCCGCCTCCCCCGCCGGAACCAGCTCCACCCTCACCGGCATCACCGCCTCCGAAGCCGTAGTAGGCGAGCGCGACAGGCACCAGGGTGACGCCATCAATCTGCACGGGTTCACCGTATGCCGACTTCACACCGGCGGAACGGAACGTTTCTGCGAGTTTTTCCGGGAGGCTGGTCATGCCAACAGGTTAGCGCGACTGAGACGTCAGGGGCGAGGTTTGAAGTGCGAGGCGGGCCGCACGGTTCCCACACCGAATCGCTCGGTCACGGTATCCACGGCCAGCTCCGCGCCGCGCCAGTCTTCGTCCGGGTCCCAGAGTCCGACCGAGCCAGATGCCGTGCCAAGCTGCTCTGCACGTACCCCGATCAGCCGCACCCGAATACCTGAGGCCGCCAGCAGGTCGAACGCGGCCACCGCCTCTTCGTAGATGCGCCGGCCCACATTGCTGGGTTCGGCGAGCGTGCGCGACCGGGTCACCGTGCTGAAGTCGGTGTAGCGCAGCTTGAGGGAGACACGCCGGGCCACGAGATCGCCCCGCCGCAGCCGCACCGCCACGAGAGCGCATTGCCGCAGCAATTCGCTGCGCAACCGGTCAACATCCGTCACATCGTGTTCAAAGGTCACCTCGTGGCCGATGCTCTTCTCCTCCCGCTCCAGCGTCACCGCGCGCGGGTCGCGACCCCAGGACAGGTCGAACAGTTTCTGACCGGATGCTTCCCCCAGCGCTTTGCGCAGCACCGCCAGTGGCGTGTGCGCGATATCTCCGATCAGTTTCAGGCCGAGTCGACTCAGCGCCTGCTCGGTGGCGGCCCCGACGCCCCACAGCGCGGCGACAGGCAGCGGATGCAGAAACTCGACCGTATCCTCGGCGGGAACGACGAGCAGTCCGTTGGGTTTGGCCAGGCCGGAGGCGAGTTTGGCGACGAACTTGGTGGAAGCCGCGCCCACCGAGCAGATAAGCCCGGTCTCGGCGAACACTCGCGCACGAATGATCTCACCGATCACGGCCGGTGAGCCGAATAGGTTGGTCGCGCCGGCCACGTCGAGAAAGGCCTCGTCGATGCCCAGCCGTTCCACCAGCGGGGTCACGTCATCGAAAATTCTCATGACCCGGGTGGAAAAGTCGCGATAGAGCCCGATGTGCGGCTCGAGCACGATGGCATTCGGGCATTGCCGCAGTGCGAGCACCATCGGCATAGCCGAGTTCACACCGTATTTGCGGGCAATGTAGTTCGCCGCCGTGACGACCGACCGGCCACCGCGGTGGCCAACGATCACCGGCAGGTTGACGTACTCGGGGTGCGACAGCAGCTCGACCGATACGAAGAACGCGTCGAGGTCGACGTGCAGCACGGTCGCCGAACGGTCGTCGACGTCGCCCGCCGACACCTGCCGTCCACTGCCATCCTGTCTACCCACCGAAGAACCCTAACCCGATCCTCCGCCTATCCACTACAACGAGAGCCAGATGCCCCTCCCTTGCCCCGTTATGGCCGTTCCTGGTGGCTAAGTCAGGAAATCCGGACGGGCGATCAGTTCGTGCCCCGAAAACACGTGGCGCCCGGTTGCCGGTGGTTCGCGTTTCCTGAATTAGCCCCCGGTGGCACGAGACGGCACGGCCTGACTCTTTCTCCGCGGGAACGGTTAGCGCACAACTTTCTCGGCGCCGGCGATGCGCTGCGCAAAGTAGATGGGAATGATCGAGACGAGCACGAGCACCACAGCGATGACGTTGACGACCGGGGCCTGGTTGGGTCGGAACAGGTTATCCAAAATCCACAACGGCAGGGTCTTCACGCTCGACCCGGCCGTGAACGTCGTCACGATGATCTCATCGAAGCTCAGGGCGAAGGCGAGCAGTCCCCCGGCGAACAGCGCCGAGCGCAATTGCGGAAAGGTGACCAGCCGAAACGTGGTCCAGATACCGGCGCCGAGATCGGAGGATGCGTCTTCGAGGCTGGTGCCGAGACGGCGCAGTCGGGCGATCACGTTGTTGAACACGGTCACGATGCAGAACGTGGCGTGAGCGATGATGAGCGTCAAAATCGACAGCTGTACGCCCAGGCCGGTGCGAAAGGCGTTGTTCAGTGCGATGCCGGTGACGATGCCGGGTAGCGCGATCGGCAGGATCACCAGCAGGCTAATGGCGTCCCGCCCGAAGAATTCGAAGCGCTGCAGTCCGAGGGAGATGAGGGTGCCGAGCACGAGCGCGACCGCCGTCGAGGCGAGCGCCACCTGCAGGCTGGTCAAGACCGCCTCGAGGGCACCCTCGCTCTGAAAGGCCTTTGCCCACCATTCCAGGGTGAAGCCCGGCGGCGGCCAGGTGAGATTCTTGCTGGTGCTGAACGAGTTCACGAACACCACGAGCAGCGGGAGGTAGATCAGGGCCAACACTACGGCCGTGATGGCCGCGAGCAGTCCACGTGCCGGTCGACTCAGACGCATGACAGGCTCCTACAGATTATTGAGCGCACCCGTGCGCCGCACGGCAGCCAGGTAGGCGAAGATGATCAGAATGGGAATGAGCGCGATTGCCGCAGCGAGCGGCAGATTGTTCGCCGCGCCCACATTGGTATAGACGAGGTTGCCGAGCATCTGATTGGCACCGCCGACGATATTCACGGTGATGTAGTCGCCGAGGGAGAGCGAGAAGCTGAAGATCGACCCGGCGATGATGGCCGGCCAGATCATCGGCAGCACCACCAGGCGCAGCGTCGACCAGGTGCCACCACCGAGATCAGCGGATGCTTCCAGCAGCGAATCCGGTACCCGCTCCAGGCCCGCATAAATCGGCAGAATCACGTACGGCAGCCAGAGATACGACAGCGTGATGATCGTCGCCGGCAGCCCGTAACCCGGGCTGTGCCCACCGAACGGCGACATCATCCATTCGAAGATGCCGCCCTGAGACAGCACCGAACGCCAGGCGTAGGCCTTGACGAGGTAGCTCGCCCAGAGCGGCATCAGAATGGCGATCACGAGGAGGCGTTGCGCGCGCGGGCTGGCCACCTTCGCCATGTAGAACGCGATCGGCAGGGCGATCACAATGTCGATGATCGTGACGAGCAGCGCCACACCGACCGTTCGCAGCGTCACAGTTTGATAGAGCGAACCGGTCAGCACCGCCACGATGTTGTCGACCGTCCAGGTCTGCGAGATCTGCCCGGTGAACGAATCAACGGTCCACAGAGCGGTGATCAACAGCGCGGCGAGGGCAGCGATGTAGACCAGCCCGAGCCAGAACAGGGGCGCGCTTAGTAGCAGAGACAGCCGCAAGCGCGAATGCCGACTGAGAAATACCGAGCCCTGCCGGGCGATGGTGCCCCGCGGCTGGGGCACCACCGCCCGACGGGGTGGCGCGGAAGCGTCAACCGTCATGGTCTACCTCTATTCGGGGCGCTAGCCCTTGATTTCCTGCCAGGCCGTGGTCCAGTCGGAGTAGTCGGTGCATTTCACGTTGGTGCGCCCATCGAGGCATTCAGCGATCGGCGTTGACCAGTACCAGATCTGCGCAGCGTACTCGGCATCGCCGGCGTGGTAACTCTCGCAGTGATCGGGGTTGACCGTGAAGTCGCAGGCACCGGCGTTGGAGGGCGCCTCACCGAAGTACTCGGTGGCCTGCGCGTTGGCCTCCGGACTCGCGATGTAGTCGAGCCAGGCGTAGGCGCAGTTGGGGCTCTTCGCGTTGGCGGCGATCATCCAGGTGTCCGACCAGCCGGTCGCGCCTTCATCGGGCAGCACGACCTCGGCCGGGGTGCCCTCGGCGAGCGAGTCGCGGATAACCTGCCAGGTGGTTCCGACGACGGTGTCGCCGGTCTCGAAGGCCTGCACCTCCTTGAGATAGTCCGACCAGTATTCGCCGATGTTCACGCGCTGATCCTTGAGCAGTTGAACGGATGCCGCCAGCTGCGTCTCGTCCAGAGCGTACGGGTTCTCAATTTTCAGTTCCGGCTGGTGCGTCATGAGGTAGACGGCGGCATCCGCTATGGAAATCGGCGAATCGTAGGCTGTCACAGCACCCTTATAGGCGGACGACTTGTCGAACACCACGTCCCAGGACGTTGGCGCCGGGGTCACGACCTCCGTGTTGTACATCAGCAGGTTGGCGCCGTAGCCGTGCGGAATGCCGTAGGAGACACCGTCGACACTGTTCCAGGACTGCATCTTTAGAAAGTCGAAGATGCCCTCATAGTTGGGAATGAGGTCGGTGTTGACGGGGGCGACATCACCGGCGGCCACGAGCCGCAGCGAGGCGTCACCGGAGGCAGCGACGACGTCGTAGTCACCGGTCTTCATGAGGCTGAACGCTTCGTCGGAAGTGCCGTAGGTTTTGCTCGTGACGGTGCAGCCGGTCTCGTCTTCGAACGCGCTCACCCAGTCAACCTCTGGGTCGTTGCTGCCGTCCTCGACGTAGCCCGGCCAGGCCAGCAGGGAGACGCTGCCCTCCAGCTCGCCGAGTTCGGTCTGAGCCTCGGTCGGTTCGGTCGCGCCGCCGCCCTGGCTGGTGCCGCAGGCGGTGAGGAGCAGTGCGGTAGTCAGGATCGCTACACCGGTGAGGGTGAGCGATGTTCGGCGTGCGGGGGTGCGTTTCATGACGTTCTCCATTCGTGAATCGGTCAGGGGTGGGAAGAGAGGGCAGGCTCGGCGAGGGTGACGATGTCGGAGCTGTTCCAGCCCACGGTGACCCGAGCGCCGCGTCCGTTTGTCGCCACACGATGCGCATCGTTTTGTTCGAGTACGACGACGCGCGTTCCGACGTCGAGATCGACGATGAGCTGGGTGCTGCTGCCGACGTAGATGACCTCCGCGAGAACGCCGGCCGCGGTGCGATCGGCGTTCAGGGGCAGGTTCTCGGTGGTCACGCTGATCTTCTCCGGACGCACCGAATGGGTGCCGTTTCGGCCAAGGAGCGCGCGAGAGATGTCGTCGTCGAAAATATTGGACGTGCCCACGAAAGCCGCGACGAAGGGCGAAGATGGTCGCTCGTAGATCTCGGCCGGCGTGCCGAGCTGCTCGATCCTGCCCTCGTTGAACACCGCGATGCGGTCGCTGAGGGTGAGCGCCTCCTGCTGATCGTGGGTGACGAAGATGAAGGTGATGCCGAGATTGCGCTGCAGTTCCTTAAGCTCGACCTGCATCTGCTCGCGCAGCTTGAGGTCGAGGGCACCAAGAGGTTCGTCCAGCAGCAACACCTTGGGTTGCACGACGGTCGCCCGTGCCAGGGCGACCCGCTGGCGTTGCCCGCCGGAGAGCTGGCTCGGCTTGCGATCGGCGAATCCACCGAGCCGCACGGTGTCGAGGGCCTGTCTGGCCTGCTCCTGCCTGGCCCGTTTGGCAACCCCACGCACCCGCAGCCCGTAGGCGACGTTATCGAGCACGCTCATGTGCGGAAACAGGGCGTAGTCCTGAAACACGGTATTGACATCGCGGTCAAACGGCGCCCGGTCGGTGACGTCCTGGCCGAGCAGCGAAATCGTACCGCTGGTGGGCTGTTCAAAGCCGGCGATCAGGCGCAACACCGTGGTTTTGCCCGAACCGGACGGTCCGAGCATGGAGAAGAATTCCCCCGCGACGATATCGAGGTCGACCCCGTCGACGGCGTTGACCGAGCCAAAACTCTTGGTCAGCCCGGTCAAGCGGATGGCGGGCTGCGCACCGGTCACGATATTTTCCTGCTCATAGAACGACTCCCTGCTCACTCACAGGCTAATCATATGGAGTTAGATGTCATAAAAGTGCGCCGTGATGTTACGGTCGGGTCACAACCTGAAATGAGCAGCCCATGCCGCAGTCCATCCGCGCCGGATCGGGAACCCGCGCGGCTATTTTTACCCCGCTTGACGGAGCCGGCCGGGCCGAACTGGTTTTGCAGCGCCTCACCGATGCCATCGTGCTCGGGGTGCTGCACGACGGTGAACGCCTGCCGAGCGAGGCCGAACTGGCCAGGCAGCTCGGCGTCGCCACGGTCACCGCCCGAGAAGCACTTGAGATTCTGCGTCGCAACAAGCTCGTGCACACCAAGCGCGGCCGCGACGGTGGCAGTTTTGTCACGTTCGCCGGGCGGGGCGCGAACGACCTTCAGGACGAACGGCTGCTGGCCTGGTCGCGGGTTCAAATGCGCGACCTCGGCGTGCACTATTCCGCGATCGCCGGTCTGGCCGCCGAACTCGCCGCCGACCGCGCCAGTGCGGCAGATATCGACAACCTCGAGCGCATTCTCGATCGCGCCGATGCCGGCACAGCGGATGCCGCGCGCCGCGGCCAGGGCACGTTTCGTCTCGAGGTGGCCGCGCTGAGCCAGTCCGCCCGACTGGTGCGCGAAGAACTGCGCTTGCAGGCCGAATTCGGCTCCCTGCTCTGGCTCAGCCTGCGCGACCCCCTCCGGCGGGAACGCTGCCGTGCGGTGCAACGCGAGACGGTCGCCGCCGTCGTCGCCGAGAACGGCGCTCGGGCCCGGCAGCTCACCGTGACCCAGATCACCGACTCCATCGAGTGGCTGATCGAGGCCAAGTCCATTCTGGAACAGGAAAGCGTGTCACAAATGCCAGCCAGAACAACGACACCGGAGCGCGAGGAGACCCGCTCATGACGTTCGAGTCGCTCATTCACAGCGATGCGCAAAGCTTCGCCAGCGTGTCCCGGATAGCGGCCGTCTTCGACCCCGTGTTCGCGCGCCTCGAGGGCTGGGCCGCGCGGGTCGAAGACTGCGCCAGCCAGCCCGACTGCGGCCAGACCACACTCGATCCCCTGATCGAAACCCTGGTCAGAACGGAACTCGCCGACTCCGATGGGATGGTGATCGGGGCCGGCTTCGTCTCCGCGCCGAGCTTCTTGGGTTGGCACCTGGCTTGGTGGCTGGGCGGGCAGAACCAGGCGGAGTCTGCGCTGCCGGCCACCGGCATCCATCATTTGGAAACGGTTGAAGATCCTCACGATGAGAGTTTCCGCGACTACACGGCGTTGGAATGGTGGCGGATTCCCGCCCAGACCGGGCGCCGGCACGTGACCGGGCCCTACGTGGACTATCTGTGCACCGACGAGTACACCCTCACGCTGACCCTGCCGGTCTACCGCGGCGGATCCGAGCTAATCGGCGTGGTCGGAATCGACCTGTCGGTGGATCAGATCGAGCGCGAACTCGTGCCGCGCCTGGGCGCAGGCGGTGTGCCGGTGACGGTCATCAACGCCAGCGCGCGGGTCGTCGTCTCGACCGACGTCCACCTCGCCACCGGCGCACTGCTGCGACTGCCGGGGCTGACCGAGCGCCTGCGCGACCGGGCACCGACACCGGCTCTCCTAGCCGACGGGGCACACACGTTCCGGTGGTGCGGCCAGACCGGACTCGCCGTCGTGGTCGGCCCGGCCGAGGGTCAGCCGATCGAGGTGCCGAAGACCAAGCCGAGCAGGTAGGTCACCGCGGCCGCGCCGAGGCCGATGACGAGCTGCCGCAGGGCACGCTTGAGCGGCGGCCCGCCGGAGAGCAGGCCGACGACGGCGCCGGTCGCGAGCAATGCCACGCCGACGAGCACGGTCGCCAGGATCATGGCTGGGTAGCCGCTCAGGCCGAACAAGTAGGGCAGCACGGGCAGCAGCGCTCCCGATGCGAAGAAGCAAAAGCTTGAGAGCGCCGCGCCAGTGCCCGTGCCGACAGCCTCGTGCTCGTCGGGCTCGGCGGGCTCGGCGATCGCGTTGGTGACCGCGGAAATCGGACCGGTTACCGCATACGCGGTGGCCAGCACTCCACGGGCATAGGTCTCGGCCTCGGCCTCGGACATGCCGCGAGCCCGGTAAACCAGGGTCAGCTCGTTGGCGGCGAGGTCGAGGTGCGAGAGCACGCTCTTGGCCGGTGCGGCCGGGGTGGATGCCTCGAGCAACTCCCGCTGGGACCGCACCGAGACATATTCGCCAGCGCCCATCGAGAGCGCCCCGGCCAACAATCCGGCAATCCCGGTGAACAGAATCGCCGCGGCCGGCACGCCGGTGGCGCCGATGCCGAGCACGAGGGCGAGGTTGCTGACTAGGCCGTCATTGACACCGAACACGGCAGCGCGAAAGGTGCCGGACAGGCGTTTGCGCCCGCGGGCGGCGAGGCCGCGCACGACCTCTTCGTGCACGGTCTCATCGGCCGCCATGGCGTTGGTCGCGTCAGCATCCGCGTCGTAGGGCGACCGGCCCTCGGCCCGTTGGGCAAGGGCGAGAACGAACACCGACCCGAACCGCCGTGCGAGCAGCCCCAAAAACCGGGTACGCAGCGCGCCACGACGCTGCGAGCCTACATCGCTGCCGAGCAGTTGCCGCCAGTGTTCTTCGTGCCGCCCCTCCGCCTCGGCGAGGGCGAGCAAAATTTGGCGCTCCTCACCAGCCCGACGGTTAGCGAGGTCGCGATACACGGCGGCCTCGGCCTGTTCGTCAGCCAGGTACTGCCGCCACCGACGGATGTCGCGGGTCGACGGGGCGCGCTCGCCCGGCTCTGGAGTGAGTGCATTCACGCCTCCGGCGCCGCTTCCAGGAAGCTCTGCGGGATGCGCGCGGAGTCGTGCGGGCCAGAGCCGTCGAGACCGAAGAATGGTTCCTCGAATCGAACGACCCAGAATTTTTCCCGCACGACGGTCGGTGCGTAGAGTCCGGCCCCCTCAGACTCCCCCGCCGCCACGATCACGCCGATCGGGTCGTCACTGAGAGACTCGGGATACCGGCTGCGATCGAGCCGCACGATGACCTGCACGCCCACTCCGAAAACAGCGCCCTGACCACTCATGCGTTACTCGATCGCCTGGGCGCGTTCGAGCACGAGTACGCGCACGCGCGCAGCATCCGCTTGCCCGTGCATGGCCTTCATGACCGCGCCGATCACTGCGCCAGCGGCCTGCGGCTTGCCGCCCCGAATCTTGGCGAGCACGTCGGGCTGGCCGAGCAGCGCGGCATCGATGGCGGCGATGAGGGGGCCATCGTCGGAGACCACGGCCAGGCCGCGGCTCTCGACGACCTCGACAGGGGTGCCTTCGCCGGCGATGACGCCCTCTAGCACCTGGCGGGCCAGGCGGTCGGTGAGGGTACCGGCTTCGACCAGCTGGATCAGCGCGGCGAGCTGCACCGGAGTGACGAGCGAGTCGGCCGCGACCCCGGCCACATTGGCGAGGCGGGCGATTTCACCAGTCCACCACTTGCGCGCAGCCTGAGCGGAGGCCCCGGCCGCGACCGTCGCCTCGACCGCGTCGAGAAGGTCTGAGTTCACGACGTCCTGAAACTCGAGGTTCACAAACCCCCACGCGGCTTGCAGGTGCTTGCGGCGGGCGGCGGGCGGCTCCGGCAGGGTGAGCCGCAGCTCTTCGACCCATTCGCGCGACGGCGCCATGGGCAGCAGGTCGGGCTCCGGAAAGTAGCGGTAGTCATCGGCGTCGCTCTTAGGCCGACCGGCGCTGGTGATGCCGGTGTCTTCGTGCCAGTGCCGAGTCTCCTGCGTGATGGTGCCGCCGCCGGACAACACGGCCGCCTGACGCTGGATCTCGTAGCGCACGGCGCGTTCGACCGAGCGCAGCGAGTTGACGTTCTTGGTCTCGGTGCGGGTGCCGAGCACGTTCGACCCGCGCGGGCGCAGGGAGACGTTGGCGTCGCAGCGCACGTTGCCCTCTTCCATCCGGGCGTTGGAGACGCCGAGCGCCTTGGCGATCTCGCGAATAGCCGCGACGTAGGTCTTGCCGATCTCGGGAGCGTCGTGTTCGGCGCCCTCGATCATCTGGGTGACAATCTCGACCAGCGGCACGCCGCCGCGGTTGTAGTCCACGAGTGAGTAGTCGGCGCCCTGGATGCGTCCAGTGGCGCCACCCATGTGGGTGAGCTTGCCGGCATCGTCTTCCATGTGGGCGCGTTCGATCTCGACAGTGACCAGGCGGCCGCTTTCGAGTTCGATCGTGATCGATCCGTCGTGGCAGATCGGGTCGTCGTACTGGCTGGTTTGAAAGTTCTTCGCCGTGTCGGGGTAGAAGTAGTTCTTGCGGGCGAATCGCGAGTGCTCCGCGATCTCACAACCCAACGCCAGCCCCAAGCGGATGCTGGATTCCAGTGCCTTCTTGTTCACCTGCGGCAGTCCGCCTGGCAGACCGAGGCAGGTCGGGCAGGTGTTCGTGTTGGCGCCGGAGCCGAACTCGTTGGCGCAGCCGCAGAACATTTTGGTCTTGGTGTTGAGTTCGACGTGCACCTCGAAGCCGAGCACCGGCTCGAACAGTTCGAGTGCGCGGTCAAAGTCCATCAATTCGGCCCGGTTCTTCTTTTCTGCGTTGGGCATCAGACGGCTCCCTCTTCACTGGCAAACATTTCGGTCGGGGTCAGGGCTGGGGCCTGGCTGAGCATGGTGTGTCCCCAGCTGGTTTCGAGCAGCTGCTCGATGGCGGCACCGACGGTATAGAGGCGGGCATCCGCTTTAGCAGGCGCCATGATCTGCAGGCCGACGGGGAGACCGTCTTCCGGCGCCAGTCCGATCGGGATACTCATTCCGGGCACTCCGGCAAGGTTTGCCGGGATGGTGGTCACGTCGTTGAGGTACATGGCCATCGGGTCGGCGAGCTTCTCGCCGAACTTGAAGGCGGTGGTCGGGGCACTCGGCGACATGAGTACGTCGACCTGACTGAATGCGGCCGCAAAATCACGCTGGATCAGCGTGCGCACCTTCTGCGCGCTGCCGTAGTAGGCGTCGTAGTAGCCGGCACTCAGGGCGTAGGTGCCAAGGATGATGCGGCGCTTGACCTCTGCACCGAAACCGGCCTCGCGGGTGGCGCTCATCACGTGCTCACTGGTGAGCGAGCCGTTCTTCGGGTTGACCCGGATACCGAAGCGCACCGAGTCGAAGCGGGCCAGGTTGCTCGACGCCTCGGCCGGCAGAATCAAGTAGTAGGCCGCGACGGCGTACTCGAAGTTCGGGGCGGACACCTCGGTGATCTCGGCGCCGGCGGCGGCGAGCAGCGCGAGGGTCTCGTTGAACCGCTGGGTGACGCCGGCCTGGAAGCCGTCGCCCGAGAGCTCTTTGATGACGCCGACACGCACGCCCTTGAGGGCACCGTCCTGCAGTCCTTCGCGGGCGGCGGCCGCCATCGATGGCCAGCTGTCGGTCAGTGAGGTGGAGTCGAGCGGGTCGTGTCCGCCGATGACGTCGTGCAGCAGGGCGGCGTCATAGACAGACCGGGAGACCGGGCCGACCTGGTCGAGGCTCGAGGCGAGAGCGATGGCACCGTAGCGGGAGACCCCACCGTAGGTGGGCTTGACGCCGACCGAGCCGGTGACGGCGGCGGGCTGACGAATGGACCCGCCGGTATCACTGCCGAGGGCGAGCGGCGCCTGGTAGGACGCGACGGCCGCGGCCGAGCCTCCGCCGGAGCCACCGGGGATGCGGTCGCGGTCCCAGGGGTTGCGGGTGACGCCATAAGCGGAGTGCTCGGTGGAGGACCCCATGGCGAATTCGTCCATGTTGGTCTTGCCGAGCAGAATCAGCCCGGCCGCACGCAGTCGGGCGACGACGGTCGCATCGTACGGCGGCACCCAGCCTTCCAGAATTCTGGACCCCGCGGTGGTCGGCATGTCCTGGGTGGCGAGCACGTCTTTGATCGCGATCGGAACACCAGCGAGCGGGTGCAGCGGTTCATCCGCAGCCCGGCGGGCATCGATCTTCGCGGCGTTGTTGAGGGCGGCGTCGCCGGCGACGTGCAGAAAAGCATGAAGGTCGGTGTCGACCGCCGTGATGTGGTCAAGGTGGGCGCGGGTCGCTTCGACGGCGCTGACCTGCTTGCTGACCAACAGTTCACTCAGCGCAGCGGCGGAGAGCTTGGTGAGATAGGGCATACTTACTCCTCGTCCAGGATAGCGGGCACGCGGAATTTGTCCCCCGCGCGATCGGGGGCACCGGACAGAGCCTGCTCAACCGTCAGCGAGGGCACGACGACGTCTTCGCGGAACACGTTGGTCAGCGGCATCGGGTGGCTCGTGGCCGGTGTATCGGCTGTGGCAACCTCAGACACTTTGGCAATCGAGTCGACGATCTGGCCGAGGTCACGGGTGAGACTGGTGATCTCGAGGGGGCTGAGGTCGATCCGAGCGAGGTATGCCAAATGGGCAACCTGCTCGGCCGTGATTTCAGACATGGTGCTCCGATACGCATTGGGGTGGATACTCCAATCCTATTCGCCAGGCGCCGCACGCCCGATCCGCCAACCGCACCAGGTGCGCACCCGCGCCTCTGGTGTAGTCCGTGTCCGCTGCCCGGTACCGGAACCGACACCGGGTGGCCCGCTTTCGCGTTGATCGAGTGACCTTCGGTATCGCCGACGACGAAAAAGAACCCTCCACGAAGCCAAAATTTCAGCGGGCAGTAACCGTTTCGTAGCACACTGGCAGATATGAGAGCCTTTGTTGTTGAGCAGAACCCGGGCGGATCCGTGCTTTCGATGCGGGATCTCCCGAGCCCTGAACCGAGCCCGCGTCAGGTGAAGATCCGTGTGCGGACTGCGTCGGTGAACCGTGCCGACCTGGGCCAGCGCGCGGGAACCCACCAGCCGATCAGCGCAGGCAGCGCTCCGGTCGTTGTGGGGCTGGATGCCGCGGGCGACGTCGTCAGTGTGGGAAGCGAGGTGAAGGGCGTTCACGTCGGGGACCGCATCATGACTACCGTCAGTGGAGGTTTGAGCGAGGAAGTCGTTGTCGACGCGGCGCTGGTTGTACCGATTCCGCCGGCGTGGACCTACGCGGAGGGTGCTGCTGCCATCCTCGGATTGATGACCGAGCACAATGCACTTCGCACTGCGGGTGGCCTTGAGCCGGGCGAAACGGTGCTCGTTCATGCAGCTGCCTCGTCGGTGGGGCTTCAGTGCGTCCAGCTGGCAAAGTACCTGGGCGCTGGACTGATCATTGCTACCGTTCGCACGGACCGGGCAACGGACCTGCTCCGTTCTCAGGGTGCCGATCACGTGGTCGAGGTCGGTGAGGCCGGTTTCGCAGATCGGGTTTTGGAACTGACGGATGGCCGCGGGGTCAACGTCATCATCGACCACGTTGGCGGTCCGTATCTTGCGGACAATATTCGCTGCGCAGCACTCCTGGGACGCCTGGTCGGTGTGGGGCGCCTCGGCGGTGCCCATGGTGATCTTGATCTGGAAGCACTGGCTTTTAAACGACTGAGCATCATCGGGGTCACCTTTCGCACCCGTGACGCTGCCGAAAAAACCGCCATCGTCGCCGCGCTGCGCTCCGAGGTCGACCCGGCTTTCGAAGCACTACGCCCTTTGATCGATCGGATCCTGCCCTGGACCGAAGTCCAACAGGCGCAAGATCTCATGGCCGCGAACTCGCACCTCGGCAAGATCGTTCTCAGCATTCTGAATACGTAAGCCAGACCGTCTGGAAATGCACACTCGGGAAGGAACTGCATGCGCGAAACCGACTTCTTCAACGGCGTTCGGGTGCCCGTCATCGGCCAGGGAACCTGGCATCTCGGTGAGGACGCCGCAAAACGAAAGAGCGAGGTGTCAGCCCTGCGGGCGGGGATCGACGCCGGCCTGACCGTGATCGACACCGCCGAAATGTATGGCGATGGTGCCTCGGAAGAACTGGTCGGCGAGGTCATCCGAGGCCAACGCGATGAGG
Organism: Cryobacterium sp. Y62; assembly: GCF_002929785.1. Classification (NCBI taxonomy): domain Bacteria; kingdom Bacillati; phylum Actinomycetota; class Actinomycetes; order Micrococcales; family Microbacteriaceae; genus Cryobacterium; species Cryobacterium sp. Y62. Next base: position 26,953 of record NZ_PJJK01000105.1, read on the forward strand.
TCGTCTTGGTCAGCAAGGTCTACCCACATAACGCGAGTCGCAGCGGCGTCGTCGCGGCGTGCGAGCGCAGCCTCCGCCGGCTCGAAACCGATCGGCTCGATGTCTATTTACTGCATTGGTCCGGCAGTTTTCCACTGTCCGAGACCGTTGACGGGTTCGAACACCTCCGTGCAGCGGGCAAGATACGAAGCTGGGGTTTATCGAATTTCGACCAAGATGACCTGGAGCGAGCACCAGGCGGATGCGCCACCAATCAGGTGCTCTACAACCTCGGCAGTCGGGGCATCGAGTTCGACCTCCTGCCTTGGCAACAACACCGGGGCATGCCACTCATGGCCTATTCGCCACTCGGTCAGGGACCGACCCTGCTTGCGCATCCACTACTGGCCGAAATCGGAGAGCGCCACGGCGTGACTGGTGCCCAGATCGCGCTCGCCTGGGTCATCCGGCAACCGGGTGTCATCGCGATCCCCAAGGCATCATCGCTCGAGCACGTGCAGCAGAATGTCGGCGCGGGCGCGGTAGTCCTCGATTCCGAGGATTGTCTGTCTCTGGATAACGCATTTCCGGCGCCCCGCAGCAAGCAACCACTCGATATTCTGTGACGCCGTCCACTCTTTCTTGAAGTGCACTCTGGCCAGGCGGAGTTCTCTAAATTTCGTCACCGCCCTGCCGGCTTCCCACGAGATGCACAGTGGCAGGTCACGTCCGATCGTGATATTAATGAGACATGCTCATTTTCTGCACAGCTTAAGGCTGTCGGATATTCATCCATTCAATACCTCCGAAAGTGAAGACGGACCTTCCGTCATACACGGTCAAAAATTCAGGGAGTGAAAAAATGAAAGCAGTCGTTTACAAGGGCCCCAATGAGGTCAATGTTGAAGAAGTTCCAGATGCCAAGATCGAACGTCCCACTGATGTTCTCGTACGCATTACGGCGACAAATATTTGCGGTTCAGATTTGCACATGTATGAGGGACGCACCGATTTCGCGGTTGGACGCACGTTTGGCCACGAGAACATGGGCGAGGTCATCGAGGTCGGTAACGGAGTCGATGCGGTCAAAGTCGGCGAGCACGTCGTACTGCCGTTCAATATTTCCTGCGGTTTTTGCAAGAATTGCGAACGCGGTTTCACCAACTATTGCATGACCACTCAACCGGACCCGATCGGTGCAGGCGCCGCCTACGGCTTCGCCGGAATGGGTCCGTACCCCGGCGGGCAGGCCCAAATGCTGCGCGTGCCCTATGGCGACAACAACTGCCTGCGCCTGGGTGAAGACGCAATAGAAAAGCAAAACGATTACGTCATGCTCTCGGACATCTTTCCTACCGGCTACCACGCTACAGAGATGGCCGGCGTTATCCCCGGGGACACAGTCGCGATTTACGGTGCGGGTCCGGTCGGGCTGATGGCTGCCCTGTCTGCGACAATCAAGGGTGCCAGTAAAGTCTGGGTCGTGGACCGACGCCCAGACCGGCTGGCTCTGGCCGAACAGATCGGCGCAATCGCCGTTGATGACTCAAAGACGGACCCGGTTCAGTTCGTTTTGGACCAGACCAAGGGTATCGGCGCGGACCGGGGTTGTGAATGCGTGGGCTATCAGTCCCACGACCCACAAGGCACCGAAGATCCCGCTATGACTCTGAACCGGCTGATTCAGTCCGTGCGCATCACCGGGGGCATCGGCGTTGTCGGCGTCTTCCTGCCGGCAGATCCCGGCGGCTTCGACGAGAACGCCAAGCGGGGCAAGATTGCCATTGACTACGGTCTGCAGTGGCTCAAAGGCCAGAGCATGGGCAGCGGCCAATGTCCGGTGAAAAAATACAATCGGCAATTGCGTGAGCTGATTGCCGGGGGCAAGGCCAAGCCATCCTGGATCGTTTCGCACGAGATCCCGCTCAGCGAAGCCCCCAATGCCTACAAGAACTTCGGGGACCGTAACAATGGATGGACCAAAGTCATCCTCAAGCCCGAATAGACCACTATTGAACGGCCTCGCCAAGGTGCGATCATCGCTCGGACTCGACCGTCGAGGGCGTGAACTCAAGTTCGTCAGGCTCTGGTCGCCCACTCGGAGAAACACCGGCAGCCCGGTGGGCGACCGCTCATATTCTACGGGGACCCCAGGGGCCTGTGCGACCGCCTATGTGGATACCGGGGAGGACGCGGGCGCCAACCCGTCCGGCCCTCCCGCGAGCAAGGTGCGAAACTCGTCGGCGTCGAGAATGCGGATGCCGAGGGTTTCGGCCTTACCGAGCTTGGATCCTGCGCCCGGCCCGGCGGCGACAAAATCCGTGTTCTTCGACACGCTCGACGCGCTCTTACCGCCGGCGGCGATGATCGCTTCCTGCGCGCCCTCCCGAGTGAAACCCTCAAGCGATCCGGTGGCGACCACGGTCAGCCCGGCGAGCACTCCCCCAGCGGTCTCGGCCGCGCCTGGACCGGCGTGGCCCGGCGTGGCAAACTGCACACCGGCCGCGGCCCACTGGGTCACGATATCGACGTGCCAATCCACCTGGAACCAGTCGAGCACGGCGTCAGCGATAATACTGCCGACCCCGTCGACCCCGGCGAGTTCTTCGCGGGTCGCGGCACGAATGGCATCGAGCGAACCGAAGTGGTTGGCCAGTGCACGAGCGGCGACCGGGCCGACATGACGGATGTTCAGGCTCACCAAAATGCGCCATAACGGCTTCGTCTTGGCTTTCTCAATCTCGACCAGCAGTTTAAGTGCGTTCGACGACGGCTGAAGACCGGTCAGACCCTGCTTCTTCTCGGCGGGATTCGGATTGCGACAGAACGGCATACGAATTTTCGCAACCCCGTCGTCTTCCTTAGGTAAGCCCGTTTCGGCGTCGCGCACGAGCACCTGGATCGGCAGCAGGTCGGCGAGTTCGAGGTCGAACAGGCCAGCCTCGGTCGACAACGGCGGGTCGGCCGGCACGGTCGGTTGGGTGAGCGCGGAGGCCGCGACCTCGCCGAGCACCTCGATATCGAGGCCGCCTCGGCTGCCGATGTGCTCTACCCGCCCACGAACCTGCGCGGGGCAGCTGCGGGCGTTCGGGCAGCGCAGGTCGATGTCGCCCTCTTTGGCCGGGGCGAGCGGCGTGCCACACTCCGGGCAGTTCAGCGGCATGACGAATTCGCGTTCGGTGCCGTCGCGCAGCTCGACGACCGGCCCGAGCACCTCGGGAATCACGTCACCGGCCTTGCGAAGCACGATGATGTCGCCGATCAGCACGCCCTTGGCTTTGACAACGTCTTGATTGTGCAGGGTTGCCTGGCGCACCTCGGAACCGGCCACGAGCACTTTTTGCATTACTGCAAACGGGGTGGCACGCCCGGTGCGGCCAACACTCACGACGATGTCGAGCAGTTTCGTGTTGACCTGCTCCGGCGGGTACTTGTAGGCGATGGCCCAGCGCGGCGCCCGGTTGGTGGCGCCAAGCTCGGCGTGCAGGGCGAGCTCGTCGATCTTGACCACGATGCCGTCGAGTTCGTGTACAACGCTGCCGCGGTGTGCTCCGTAGTACTCGATGAATTCAGCCGCCTCGGCGACCGACGGAACCACGCGAAAGTAACTGCTGGTCGGCAGCCCCCAACCCTCGAGCAGGCCGTAGACCTCAGACTGGGTCTGCACGGGCGGATTCTCCCAAGCGCCGATGCCGTGAACCAGCATGCGCAGCCGCCCCAGACGCGCCTTCATGAGGCGCAGCTGGTCGGTGTTCTTGCCAGCGGCCTTCTGTCGCAGCGACCCAGCCGCTGCGTTGCGGGCGTTCGCGAACACCCGCTCTCCCGCAGCGGATTGCGCGGCGTTGAGTTCGTCGAACGCCGCCACAGGAAAGAAGACTTCGCCACGCACCTCCATCAACAACGGATGCCCGGTGCCGGCCAGCCGACTCGGGATGCCGGGAACCAGATCGATGTTCTCGGTGACGTCTTCGCCGACGACCCCGTCGCCGCGGGTGGCCGCCGAGACGAGCACCCCGTTGGCGTAGCGCAGGTTGATCGCGAGACCGTCGATCTTGAGCTCGCACAGGTAGTGCACGGCGCGGCCGGAATTCTCCGCGGCCTTGCGAGCCCAGGTCTCGAATTCTTCGATCGAGAAGACGTTGTCGAGGCTGAGCATCCGTTCGGCATGGGTGACCGGATCGAACAGGGTCGTTTCAGCGCGCCCGCCGACCGTCTGGGTTGGGCTGTCCTGGCTTTGCAGCTCGGGGTAGAGCCGTTCAAGTTCGGCAAGGCGCTGCAGTAGGAGGTCGTAGTCGGCGTCGGAGAAAACAGCCGCATCCTGCCTGTAGTAGGCATCACGGGCGACAAGCACGCGGGTGGTGATGTCGGCGGCCTCGGCAGAGGCGACGACGAGGCTATCCAGGGGCGTCGCGTCGGGGGTGGTGTCGGCGACGGACTCAGGCATTGACCGGGACGGGGCTGGCCGAAGCGGTGCTTGCAGAATCAATGAAAACCGGCACGGCGCTAACCGTGCGGTCGATGGTGCACTGGCCGAGCACCCGGGTTCCGATATAGACGACGGCGGTCTGCCCGGGGGCGACGCCGGCGAGCGGCTCGTTCGGGATGATGCGCAATTCGACAGTGCCGTCTACTCCGGTGAACGCGGTGGTGGACACGACTTGAGCAACAGCCGGCACTGGGTCGGCGTGGGCACGAATCTGCACGTGGCAGGCGAACTCCACCTCGGGGTGCTCGGGCGCGAGCCCGGCCCAGGTGTACTTGTTGCCGGCGATCTCCTTGATGGCGAGCGCCTCTTTCGGGCCGACGACGACGGTGTTGGTGATCGGGCGCACCTCGAGCACGAAGCGCGGCTTGCCGTCGGCGGCCGGGGTGCCGATCGACAGCCCCTTACGCTGGCCCACGGTGAACGCGACGGCGCCGTCGTGCTGGCCGAGCGTATTGCCCTCTCGGTCCAGAATGTCGCCGGTGGCGGGGGCTACGCGTTCGCCGAGCCAGCCCTTGGTGTCACCGTCAGGAATGAAGCAGATGTCGTAGGAGTCCGGCTTGTTGGCCACCGAGAAGCCGCGCTCAGCGGCTTCGGCCCGTACCTCGGCCTTGGTCGGCGTGGCGCCGAGCGGAAACATGGAGTGGTTGATCTGGTCGGCGGTGAGCACGCCAAGCACGTAGGACTGATCTTTAGCCCATGCGGCCGCGCGGTGCAGTTGCTTGTTGCCGTAGGAATCCGTCAGAATGCTCGCGTAGTGGCCGGTGCATACGGCGTCGAAGCCGAGGGCCATGGCCTTCTCGAGCAGGGCGGCGAACTTGATCTTCTCGTTGCAGCGCATGCAGGGGTTCGGGGTGCGGCCAGCCGCGTATTCGGCGATGAAGTCGTCAACGACGTCGAGCTTAAACCGTTCGGAGAAATCCCAAACGTAGTACGGAATGCCCATGATGTTGGCGGCGCGCTGGGCATCCATCGAATCTTCCACGGTGCAACAGCCGCGGCTGCCGGTGCGCAGCGTGCCCGGCATGCGGCTCAGTGCGAGATGCACGCCGACCACCTCGTGCCCTGCCTCGACCGCGCGCGCGGCTGCGACGGCGGAATCTACACCGCCACTCATTGCTGCTAAAACCTTCACCCAACGAGTGTACGCGCCCGTGCTGACCCTGCAAACGTAACGGTCAGTGCCCGGGCACCCGATCGGCCATACCCGCGGCGAGCGCCAGGGCGTGCGCCGCAGGCAGTGCCGCCAGCAGTGCGTCGACGTCGGCGTCGGTCGATGTGTGCCCGAGCGTGATGCGCAGCGCCCCGCGGGATTCGCTCTCGCTGCGTCCCATCGCCCGCAGCACGTGCGAGGGTTCCGGCACGCCGGCCTGGCAGGCCGATCCGGTCGACACCGATACCCCGGCGACATCGAGGGCGAACAGCAACGAGTCGCCCTCACAGCCCGGAAAGCTGAAATGGGCGTTGCCGGGCAGCCGGTGAGTCGAGTCACCGTTGAGCTGAGCTCCGGGCGCGACCAGGGCCACACCGGCGATCACTCGATCGCGCAGCGCCATCAGGCGAGCGTTTTCATCGCCGTGTGCGATGAGAGCGGATGCTGCCACGGCGAACGAGACCGCCGCTGCGACATCCTGGGTGCCGCTACGCACCTTGCGCTGCTGGCCACCACCGTGAATAAGAGGTTCGACGGTCGTCGCCCGGCCGAGCACGAGCGCCCCGATACCCACCGGGCCGCCGACTTTGTGCGCCGACACGCTCAGCGCCGACACGCCCGCGGCCGCGAGCGCACGAAAATCGACCGGTATATAACCGTAGGCCGCGACCGCGTCGACGTGCACCGGAATGCCATGGGCTGCGGCGAGCGCTGCCACCTCCGCGACGGGTTCGATGGTGCCGACCTCATTGTTAGCCATGATCACGCTGACCAGAGCGATATCGAGCGGGTCGCGCGCAATGGCGGCCTCGAGCGCGCCGAGGTCGATGCGGCCCCGGTCGTCGAGCGCAATCCACTCGACGATGGCGTCCTCGTGCTGCGCTAGCCACTCGACCGTATCGAGCGTGGCGTGGTGTTCCCCGCCGGGCACCAAAATGCGCCGGCGTGGCGCGCGCGCCCAGTACAATCCCTTGATGCCGAGGTTGATCGCCTCGGTACCGCTGCCGGTGAAAACGACTTCGATCGGGTCACAGACGAGGCTCGCCGCCACGATCTCGCGCGATTCTTCGAGCATCCGTTTAGCATTCTGGCCCTGGCTGTGCACGGACGCGGGGTTACCGACGACCCCCATCGCTTCGGCGTACGCGGCAATAGCGGCGGGAAGCATGGGCGTGGTCGCCGCATGATCCAAATAGACAACCATTCCACCATTTTACAGATGAGCGGATGCCGGTGCGCGAACGGCTTACTCTTGAACTCATGAGTTCCGCCGACCCCCTGCGCAATCTCGGCGTGCGACTCACCAGCGCCGGTGGCGAACTGCGCGTCTGGGCCGAACACGCCGACGCCATGGACCTCTGTCTGTTCGACGACACCGACCCCAACTGGATCATCAAGAGTGTGCCGATGACCAAGGACCTGCACGGCGTCTGGTCCGGAAAATCTCGGACCCTGTCGCCGGGACGGCGTTACGGCATTCGGGTGTCGGGTCCGGCAAACCCCAATAACTCTTTTCACCCGGAGAAAACCCTGATCGAGCCATATTCCCGCGGCTTGGTTCGGGTCGGTGCCGGGCTGTGGCAATCCTCGGTCGTCGATGACGCGTTCAACTGGAACGGTGCCACCAAACCGGCGACGCTGCTCGATCACACCGTCGTCTACGAGGCGCACGTGCGCGGGATCAGCCGGCTCAACCCGCTCGTTCCGGCTGCCCTGCGCGGAACTTACGCCGGTCTGGCCCATGAATCGACCATCCATTACCTGAAAGATCTCGGCGTGACCGCGATCGAACTGTTGCCGGTGCAGGCCTTCGTGTCGGAGCAACGCCTGATCAAACAGGGCCTGATCAACTATTGGGGCTACAACACTCTCAACTTCTTCTCGCCGCACGCCGACTATGCCACCCAGGCCGCTCAGTCGGCCGGTCCGGAAGCCGTACTGCGAGAATTCAAGGGCATGGTCAAGCTGCTGCACGAGGCCGGGCTCGAGGTCATCCTCGATGTGGTCTACAACCACACCGCCGAAGAGGGACGCAATGGCCCGGTGACGAGTCTGCGCGGCATCGACAACGCCGCCTACTACCGCCAGGACGAGTCCGGCGCCTACATCGACGTGACCGGCTGCGGCAACACCATCAACTTCAGCCATGATGTGCCCCGGCGGCTCGTGCTCGATTCGCTGCGATATTGGGCGAACGAGGTACAGATCGACGGTTTTCGCTTCGACCTGGCCGCGACCCTCGGTCGTGACGCCGGCGTCGTGTTCGACCCACAGCATCCGCTGCTCGCGCAGATTCGTGACGACCCCGACCTGGCCGGAGTGAAGCTCATCGCCGAACCCTGGGATGTCGGCCAGGGCGGCTGGCAGACCGGAAACTTTCCGCCCGGCTGGACCGAATGGAACGACCGCTACCGCGACCGGATGCGCGACTTCTGGCTATCCGACATGCAGAGCTTGCGCCGGACCGGCTCGGCTGGCAGCGGCATCGGACGCTTCGCGACCCGCGTCGCCGGTTCGTCAAACACCTTCTCCAAGGAGCGCGGTCCACTCGCTTCACTCAACTTCATCACCGCGCACGACGGGTTCACGCTCGCTGACCTGACCGCCTACAACAGCAAGCACAACCTCGGCAACGGCGAGTCGAACCGCGACGGCACCGACAATAACAGCTCGTACAACCACGGCGTCGAGGGCCCGACCCGCGACGTGGCGATTCTGGCGACCCGGCGCAAGGCCATGCGTAATCTGCTCGGCACGCTGCTGCTGTCGGCTGGAATTCCGATGCTCACCGCCGGTGACGAATTCGGTCGCAGCCAGCGCGGTAACAACAACGCCTACTGCCAGGACAGCGAACTGACCTGGCTCAACTGGGACTTTGATGACTGGCAGCAGGACCTGCACCGGGTCACCCGACGGCTGTTGCAGCTGCGCCGGGAGAACCCGGCATTGCGGCCGGTGCACTTCGGTCGATTCGGCGAGACCACCCCGAGCGCAAGCCAGCTGGACTGGTACAACATCGCCGGTGAGGCGCTGCAAGGTGACGCCTGGAACTCGCCCACTGAACGTACCCTGCAGTACATGGCGGCGTCCACACCGGAGCACGAAGCCTTCAATCGCATCCTGCTCGTGGTGAACGCTCGCGAGCAGGATCAGACCGTCACGCTGCCCAAACACGAGGGAGTGGATGCCTACACATTGCTCTGGGATTCCAGTCACGATGACCTGCGCGACTTGGTCATCGAGCATGCACCGAGCGCTCCCCTGTTCGTGCCGGGTGCTTCGATGCAACTCATGCGCGCGCACGGCGCATTCGTGCCGCGCGCCACCGCGCGCCCCTGACCGCCGGCGTGAAGCGACGGGCCGGCCGCAACCGCTAGTTCGCGACGGCGACCAAGCCCATCTCGGCAGGGCTGATCAGTAACGAGTTCTTCGGCACGACCCGTACTGTGTAGCCGAAGGCTCCGGCCCGGTCGAGTTCGACCGTTCCGGTGAACAGGGTCGCGCCGCCGGCCGGAGCATCCTTCAGCGGAGCCGGAGCCAGCGCCTGCATGGCGACATCGCGCAGTTCGTCGGTGCCGAGGCTCTTGCCATAGACGACCTCGACGGTCACATCGTCGGCGGAAAGCCCATTCAGTTGTACGTGCGCGCGGAGGTGCAGGTCGTCACCGACCTCGGGCACCGAGGACACCCCGCCGGATTCGACGTGAGTCACAGCAACCTGCGGCCAGGCGAAGACGATCTTGCCTTTCCACGCGGCCAGTTCGCGGGCGGCCCGGTAGTTGTTGGCCGACATCAGCGCCTCAAAGTGGCCAGCCGGACGATACAGCCGCTGCACGTATTCGCTCACCATCCGGTCCGCCGAAAGCTGCGGTGACAGCGTGGAAAGCGTGTGCCGAATGTTAGACACCCAACGTTCAGGCACGTCGTCGGCGTTGCGCTCGTAGAACATCGGCGCGACCTGATGCTCGATCAGCTCGTAGAGCGCTTCGGCCTCGAGCCGGTCGCGTTCGGCGGAGTCCCCGGCGGAATCGGCCGAGGGAATCGCCCAGCCGTTCTTGCCGTCGTAGTATTCCGGCCACCAACCATCGAGGATCGACAGGTTGAGCGCGCCATTCAGTGCCGCCTTCATGCCGCTAGTGCCGCAGGCTTCGAGCGGGCGGAGCGGATTGTTGAGCCAGACATCCGTTCCCGGATACATCAGCTGGGCCATCGCAATGTTGTAGTCCGGCAGGAACGCGATGCGGCCGCGAAGCGCCGGGTCGGCGGCGAACTGCACGATCTTCTGGATCAGTCGTTTGCCCTCCTCATCGGCGGGGTGAGATTTGCCGGCAATTACGATCTGAATCGGACGCTCCGGGTGCAGCAGCAAGGCACGCAAGCGTTCGGGGTCGTGCATCATCAGGGTCAGGCGCTTGTAGGTGGGAACACGGCGGGCGAATCCGATTGTCAGCACGTTCGGGTCGAAGACCCGGCCGATCCAGGCCGGGGAGATGCCCCCCGGATTCTGGTCGCGCCAAGCGTTCAGCAGGCGTCGGCGGGCATCCTCGACGAACTGCAGGCGCATTTGACCGCGCACCGACCAAAGATCCTGGTCCGTAACCTCGCCGGAGGCCCAGTTGGCCGTTGACGTGTCACTCGTGCCGAGTTTGTTGAGCGCGAGGCTCTTGAGGGCCGGGTCGGTCCAGCTTGGAGCGTGCACACCATTCGTGATCGACGTTATTGGGACATCCGCTGAATCAAAACCGGGCCAGAGGCCGTTGAACATGCGGCGGCTGACCTCCCCGTGCAGGGTCGACACGCCGTTGGCGTGCTGGCCCAGGCGCAGGCCCATGATGGCCATGTTGAACACGTCGGAGGAACCGCCGGCGTAGCTTTCGGCACCGAGCGCGAGCAGGTCCTCCACATCGACGCCCGGCAGCAGGTCTGTGCCGAAATAGCGGCGAACCAGGGAACGTTCAAACCGGTCGATGCCGGCGGCGACCGGGGTGTGGGTAGTAAAGACGGTTCCGGCGCGGGCCACCTGCAGGGCTTCCTGAAAGCTCAAGCCCTCGCCGATCAGGCTCGAAATGCGCTCGAGGCCAAGAAAACCGGCGTGGCCCTCATTGGTGTGGAACACCTCGGGTTCGGCCAGGCCGTGCAGCGAGCTCCACAGTTTGACGGCGCGCGCGCCCCCGATGCCGAGCAATAGTTCCTGCAGCAGGCGGTGTTCGCCGCCGCCGCCGTAGAGTCGGTCGGTGACCAGGCGCAGGTCGTCGGCGTTTTCGGGAATGTCGGTATCGAGCAGCAGCAAGCGCACCCGACCGACCTTGGCCTGCCACACTCGGGCGTGCAGGGTGCGGTCATCCGGCAGAGCCAGCGAGACCTGTACGGCGGAGCCGTCGGCCCGGCGCAATACGGAAAGCGGCAGTCCATCGGGGTCGAGCAGCGGGTAGCTTTCCATCTGCCAGCCGTCCGGCGAGATGGCCTGGCTGAAGTAGCCGGCGCGGTAGAACAGGCCGACGCCGACGAGCGGTAGGCCGAGGTCAGAGGCGCTCTTGAGGTGGTCGCCGGCTAAAATGCCCAAGCCGCCAGAGTACTGCGGCAGGGCGGCGGCGATGCCGAATTCCGGTGAGAAGTAGGCGATCGCGGCGGGCTTCTCGCCCTCGAGGCTCTGGTACCAGCGCGGCTGCTCCAGATAGTCACGCAGGGCGTCCCTGGTGCCGTTGACCTCGGCCACATAGTCGTGGTCCTGGGCGAGGTTGTCGAGACGGTGCGGGTCGACCGCGCCGAGCAGGGCAACCGGGTCGGTGCCGATCTCGCGCCAAAGTTCGGGGGCGATGCGCTCGAACAGCTGGCGGGTGGGCTCGTGCCACGACCAGCGAAGATTGCCGGCAAGCTCCTCCAGCGCCGCAAGGGGCTCGGGGAGGACGGCACGGACGGTAAATTTGCGGATGGCCTTCACGAGGACAACCTTAGGGGTGCCAGATGTTGAACACGTAACGCCGATTGTTCGCGTCCCGCACGCGAGGCGGGCGAGACTGGCATGATTGCCATGCTTTCACGCTACGGTCGTTCTGTGGCCAAGACAGCAGCAAAAAAGACGACTCTGCCGATAACATCGAGCAGCGCCAAGACCGGTGCGTCTCCGCAGGCAGCCGGCGTTGCGTCCCGCGCGGCCGTTGGTCGCATTCCTGTGCTCGACCTCTCGCCCCAACTGAACGACAATCAGTGGCCGGCCCGCGCCTTCGCCGGCGAGGTCGTACCGTTCGGCGCCACCGCTTTTCGTGAGGGCCACGACCTGATCGGTGTCGACCTGCAGCTCACGGCGCCCGACGGCAGCGAAACCCGGCATCCCATGCTACTGCAGGGCGAGGGGACCGACCGTTACGGCGTGCCGGTGCTCCTCGGCGTCGCTGGCCACTGGCGGTATCGGGTGCGCGCCTACGCCGACGAGTTCGCCACCTGGGAACACAACGCGCAGATCAAGGTTCCGGCCGGCATCGACGTAGAACTCATGTTCAGTATCGGCGGCGCGCTGATGCTGCAGGGCGGCATCGACCAGAATCGCCCGCTCGCGGCCCGCCGCCTGTTTCAGGCTGCAGCGACCGCCCTCGCCGACACCAGCAAACCGGACGCCACACGACTACTCGCGGTAGCGGATGCCGCGCTGCGGCAAGCCATCGCCACCCACCCCCTCGCCGGGCTGGCTTCGCTCTCGGCCGAACGCACCATAATCGTCGAACGTGCCAGGGCCGGGGTGGGTTCGTGGTACGAGTTCTTCCCGCGCTCGGAGGGCGCCGTTCGGCAAAAAGATGGAAGTTGGAAGAGCGGAACGTTCCGCACCGCTGCGAAGCGTCTCCCCGCCGTCGCGGCGATGGGTTTCGACGTGCTCTACCTGCCGCCGATCCACCCGATCGGGCAGGCCTTCCGTAAGGGTCCGAACAACTCACTCACCGTAGCCGCCGGCGATCCTGGATCGCCCTGGGCGATCGGATCGGCCGACGGCGGTCACGACGCTATCCACCCCGATCTCGGTACCATCGCCGACTTCACGTCCTTTCTGAAAAAGGCGGCCGGCCTCGGCATTGAGATTGCCCTCGACTTTGCCCTGCAGGCCTCCCCAGACCATCCCTGGGTACAAGAGCACCCGGAGTGGTTCACGACCCTGCCCGACGGCACCATCGCCTACGCCGAAAACCCGCCGAAAAAATATCAGGACATCTACCCGATCAATTTCGACAACGATCCGGCCGGCATCCGGCTCGAGGCGCTGCGCCTGCTGCGCTACTGGATCAGCCTTGGCGTGCGCATCTTCCGGGTCGATAACCCGCACACCAAGCCGCTGGACTTCTGGGAGTGGCTCATCGCGGAGGTCAATGCGACCGACCCCGACGTGGTGTTTCTGGCCGAAGCGTTCACCCGCCCGGCGCTCATGCAGGCGCTCGGCAAGGTCGGCTTTCAGCAGTCGTACACCTACTTCACCTGGCGCAACACGAAGACTGAGCTCGAGGAATTCTTTGACGGCCTCGCCACCGACACGGCAGACTTTCTGCGCCCCAACCTGTTCGTGAACACGCCGGATATTCTTACCGAATACCTGCAGTTCGGCGGCCCGGCCGCGTTCAAGATTCGCGCGGCCCTCGCCGCGACGGCAGCGCCCAGCTGGGGTGTCTACGCGGGTTTCGACCTCTTCGAGAACGTCGCCCGGCCCGGCGCCGAAGAGAATATCGACAACGAGAAGTACGAGTATCGGCCGCGCGACTGGAGCAAGGCCGAGGAGCTCGGCAAATCCCTCGCACCCTACCTCACGCTGCTCAACCGCATTCGGGCGAAGCATCCGGCGTTCGCGCAACTGCGTAACCTCGATATCCATGCCAGTGACGACGACTCGATTCTGGTCTATAGCAAGTACCTCGACGCCGCGTTCACCGGCACCGGCCAAGCGGATGCCCTCATTATCGTCGCCAACGTCGACCCGCACTCCGTGCGCGAAAGTATCGTGCACCTGGACGTCACCCGGTTCGGTATTGCACGCGGTGACAGCTTTGACGTGCACGATCTGGTCTCCGGAGCCACCTGGACTTGGGCGGCCGACAACTTTGTGCGACTCGACGCGTTCACAGAGCCGGTACATATTCTGCACGTCACACCGCACACTTGGGACCCAGCATGAGCGGTCACAAAGAGAAAGACAAGAAAGACAAGAAACACCAGAAAAACAACGAGCACGAGTCCACAAGCCCGAAGGGTCCGGCAAAGAAAATCGACGGCAAGAAAGCACAGTCCCCGAAATCCGGGCCCAGCAAAGCCCAGAAGAACTCGGCCCCGATGGAACCCGCGCCCATCCCCGAGCATGTGCTCGAGGCCGTCGCCGCCGGCCGGTACTACAACCCGCACGAGATTCTCGGCCAACACCTTGCCCACCCGGCCGGCGTGTCTGACCCGCTCGTCATCATCCGAGCGCTGCGACCGCTCGCCACCGAAGTGTTTGCGATTCTCGCCAACGGGTCGCACGTTGAGCTGGCTCACCTTGCGCACGGCATCTGGCAGGGGGACAGCACCGTCGGGCTCAGCGACTACACGATCGAGGCCCGCTATAAGTCTGCGCCACCGTGGATCTGCGACGACCCGTACCGTTTCATTCCGACCCTCGGCGAACTGGATCTGCATCTGATCGGCGAGGGCCGCCACGAACGCCTGTGGGACGTTCTCGGGGCACACCACCGTCAGCACCAGGGCGTCACGGCCCCTTCGACCGGTACCTCGTTTGCCGTCTGGGCACCGCACGCGCAGGCCGCGCGGGTCATCGGTGACTTCAACGGATGGAACGGCTCCACCCACGCCATGCGCAACATGGGCAGCACCGGCGTGTGGGAATTGTTCATTCCGGGCCTCGCGCTCGGCACCAACTACAAGTTCCAGCTGCTCGCGCAGTCCGGCGTCTGGGTCGAAAAGGCCGACCCGATGGCCCGCCTCGCCGAAGTTCCGCCACAGACGGCGTCGGTCGTTACCGCATCCAACTACGAGTGGGCGGATGCCGAATGGCTCGCCAACCGCAGCGCCAACGATCCGCACAACCAGGCGATGAGCATCTATGAGATGCACGTGGGCTCCTGGCGACCCGGGCTCGGTTACCGGGAACTCGCCGACGAGCTGGTCGGGTACCTGAACGAACTCAGCTTCACGCATGTGGAATTCATGCCCCTGGCTGAGCATCCGTTTGGCGGATCGTGGGGCTATCAGGTCAGCGGCTATTACGCGCCGACCAGCCGTTTCGGCTCGCCAGACGACCTGCGCTACCTGATCGACCGGCTGCACCAGGCCGGCATCGGCGTGGTCATGGATTGGGTGCCCGGCCACTTTCCGAAGGATGACTTCGCCCTCGCCCGCTTCGACGGCCAGGCCCTATACGAGCACCCGGACCCGCGCCGCGGTGAACAGCTGGACTGGGGCACCTACATCTTCGACTTCGGTCAGCTGCAGGTGCGCAACTTCCTCGTCGCGAATGCCCTGTACTGGCTCGAGGAATTCCACATTGATGCCCTGCGCGTCGACGCGGTCGCCTCGATGCTCTACCTCGACTATTCGCGGGCAGACGGCCAGTGGGAGCCGAACCAGTATGGCGGCAACGAGAACCTCGAGGCGATCAGCCTGCTGCAGGAGATCACCGCGACCGCCTACAAGCGTAATCCCGGCACCATCATGATCGCCGAGGAATCCACCAACTGGGGAGGGGTGACGTCCCCGACCAGCGGCGGCGGGCTCGGTTTCGGCTTCAAGTGGAACATGGGCTGGATGCACGATTCGCTCGAGTACATGCAGGTCGACCCGATGTACCGGTCGTATCATCACAACGAGATCACGTTCTCGTTCATCTATGCGTTCAGCGAAAATTTTCTGCTGCCGATCAGCCACGACGAGGTCGTACACGGTAAGGGCGCCCTGGTCTCGAAGATGCCCGGCGATTCCTGGCAGCAGCTTGCGAACGTGCGCGCCTATCTCTCGTTCATGTGGGCGCACCCGGGCAAACAACTGTTGTTCATGGGCAGCGAGTTCGGACAGCGTTCGGAGTGGAGCGAGGAGCGCGCACTGGACTGGTGGATGCTCGATCAGCCGGCGCACCGCGGCCTGTTCAACCTGGTCGGTCAGCTCAACCGGGTCTACCGCGACAACGCGAGCCTGTGGAGCCGCGACAACGATGCGGGTGGGTTCGAGATTCTCGACGCCGGCGCCGCCAGCCAAAACGTCGTGTCGTTTCTGCGCTGGGACAACCACGGCGTTCCGGTGGCCTGCTTTTTCAACTTCGCCGGGCAGCCGCACACCGGCTACCGAGTCGGTCTGCCGTTCGCCGGAGCGTGGGAAGAGATTCTCAATACGGATGCCAGCGACTTCGGCGGCTCCGGGGTGGGTAACCAAGGAAACGTCGAGGCCTACAACGAGCCCTGGGCCGGTCGCCCCGCCTCTGCAACCCTGACCCTGCCTCCCCTGGCCGGTCTCTGGCTGCGCCTTCGCCGCTAACCCTCTTCAGGCGAGACGATCAGTAGAGCAGGGCTGTCAGACGGGAGCGAGTCGGAGGGACCCGAGGGTCGTCTTGGCCGATGACCTCGAACAGCTCGAGGATGCGCTCGCGAATGGCGTTGCGGCCAGGGGCAAGCTGGGCCGGAAACAGGCTCAACAGGCGGTCAAAGGCATCCTCGATGTGCCCACCGGACAAGTCGAGGTCGGCGACTAGAAGCTGTGCGTCGAGATCATCGGGAGCGGATGCTGCACCGTTACGAATCTGGTCAATAGTTTTGCCCTGTAGGCGGGCCAGCAGGCTGACCTGAGCAAGGCCGGCGACGGCCATGGTGTCATTCGGGTTCTGGGCGAGCGCCGTGCGGTATTCACTCTGCGCGGTGGCATAGTCACCGGCCTCGATCGCGGCGTAGGCTTCGAGGTGGTGCGGCGGCAGGGGCTCTTCAACCACCTCGGCCGGTTCTCCGTCTGCGGCAACGGCCGGCGCCTCGGCCGTGCCGGTCACGCCCTGCTGGGCAGCGAGTTCGAGCACGCGGCTAAGCACGTCGCTGATCTGTTCTTCGGCCAACGGGCCGTTGAACAGCTGTACCGGCTGACCGGTGATGACGGCGGCGACCGTCGGTACCGACTGGGCTTGGAATGCCTGCGCGAGTTGCGGGTTGGCATCAATATCGACGCGGGCCAGCACGAACCGGCCGGCCAGATCGGTGATCAGCTTCTCCAGCACGCTCATCAGTGCCGTAGAAGGTTCGCTTTGGGAGGCCCAAAGTCCGACGATCACCGGCACGCGCGAGGACAACTCGAGCAGCTCTCCGAAGTTCGCGTCGGTGCCATCGAGCACGAGGCTCGGCACCGGCACGACACCGGCCGGAGCGCCACCGGCCGCTGGTCCCGCAGCGGCACCGGATGTAGCAGGCGCTGCAGCCTGGCCACGGTTGACGAGCGAGGAGAGGTCAACCGCTCCGCGCAAATTGGAACTGGACGGGGGCAGGTTGGTCATGGAAGCTCCGCAGATTTGGTGAGGCCTTGGGCAAAGCCCAGGAGGATGATTTTGTCGCTCGATCCGGCCGTCGGCACGTAGAACAACAGCTGGTCACTGTAGGTGTTGAGAATACCCTTGGCCGACGATGAGATTCCCGACAGCGCCTTGCTGGCAGCCCCGCTCGGGCTGACCGTGGCACCGTCGTTGATCGGTTTGACGATCTCGGTCTCGTTGACGCTGACCGCCACGATGCTGCCGGAGTCGTTGGTGGCCAGGGCGATGGTGCCGCCGTCCCCCGCCGCCGTGCCGAATTCGATCGATGCGGTGGTGGGCAGGGCTGCCTGCCGGTCGGCGCGGCTGGCGTCAAACTGGGCACGGAAGGCATCCACTTCGTCTTCGAACAAGCCGACGGACGGGCTCGCAGCGCCCCGCAGGAGCACATCGGCGTAGACCGCGGCCAGTTCGTTCGGCGGCAACAGCAGAAGTTTGTTGTCGGGGGCGATCGCCGGCGCCCCGATCAGAGCCGGAGCAACTTCGGGTACCCGCGCAGCGGGTTCAAGCTGGAAGGCATACTCGATGAGATAGTTCGCCCGCGGCGATTCTTGCTGCAGAATAATTGCGGTTGGTGGAATCTCGGCATCCGTTTCGTTCTGAATCACAGTCATCACCACTCGCGGCCAGGAATTCGTCTGCTGAGGCAGCGTGAAGGTGAGTGGGGCTCCCGGCAACGCCAGCAGTGGCGGCACCGTCGCGTCGACTGCCCGTATCGCATAGTTGGCCAGGCGCTGTTCCAGCGCGGGGCCGGTGAAGCGGGTCGCAAGAGTGTCCGCGTTGAGGGTCGCGTCGGCATCCGCCGTCAGGAGCGAAATCTCGCCCATGATGATCTCAAGCTGGGAGACCGTGACGGCCGGCGGTGCCAGCTCGGCGGCCGCTTCGACCGAGTCGGTGGACACCGGAGTCGGGGTCGGGGTCGCCGTTTCCATCGTCGTCGCGCTGAAATCGGGCCAGAGGTCGGCCGAGCATCCGCTCAGGGCGAGACCGGACACCAGGATCATCGGCAGGATTGCTATGCGGCGGGCAATACCGCGGCGCGGCGAGGTGATCTGACTGGCCTTGATGGCTTTCGGTCGGGGGGCGCGCGGCAGGCGTGGTCCGCGCGGAACGTTGCGGCGCGGTCGCCGTGACCGGCGCAGGTGCAGCAGAGCCAGCAGGTACGACACGAGTCCGAACAGCAGCAGCAGTGCGCCGCCGGCGAGCAGTGGGCCGGCCCACGGTGTGGAATTATCCGACGCCCACGACAAACGGATGCTCGCCGGCGCCGGTTCGATTCCGTCCGAAGCAACGAGCACCGAAATGCCCTCCGGGAGGGTCTGCGTGGTCGTCAACGAATCCGTGTCACTGATCTCCTCGAGCCACAGGTCGGAACCGGCCGGACTGACGATCAGGGGCTCGACAGCATCCGCTGCAGCCGGTTCGTCCGAGCTGTCGACGTCCGTGTCGGGTTCGACGGCAGCCGTGACTGTGGAGGTCAGTTCGCCCGTTTTCTCACTCAGCGCCACCGTGGAGTAGGCGTCATCGCCGATCCAGGCGGCCACGTCTTCGGAGCGACCGTAGGCCAGAAAGATGGTTCCCTCGCCGCGCACGTTGATTGTCTGGCTCCCCGGGGAGGCCGCGAGGGCGCCCGGGTCGATCACTGTGTACAAAGTCTCGCCGGCGGCCGTCGAGCTCAGTGAAGTGAAGGCCGGTTCAAGCAGAATTGTGCGCTGCGCGATGCCGAGCACGATCATCACGGCGGCGAGAACGAATGCCACGATGGCTAGAACAAAACGCACGTATCACCCTTCAGCAATTGAGCTGGTTGGTACTGTTCAGTCACTTTGGCTGACCCACGTGACTGAAAGTCCTCAGACACGGTTTTCTACGTTACTCCGTTCGCCTGAA
Source organism: Cryobacterium sp. Y62 (assembly GCF_002929785.1). Classification (NCBI taxonomy): domain Bacteria; kingdom Bacillati; phylum Actinomycetota; class Actinomycetes; order Micrococcales; family Microbacteriaceae; genus Cryobacterium; species Cryobacterium sp. Y62. The sequence goes on from NZ_PJJK01000105.1 coordinate 45,985, forward strand.
AGGAGCCTAATAGCTCTTTCGCGCGCACTTGGCGGTCGGCGCGTACCGTGCAGGGCAGCAACACACTAAAATTGGACGGGTGCCCCGTAATGCACGATCCATTGAGGGGCCCGGCCCCATGTGTAAGGAGTACAAGTGTCTGACGACGACGCCGATTTCACCCAGGTATTTCGCGGCTATGACAAAGATGAGGTCGCCAAGGCGGTCCAATCCCTGCGCCGGCAACTCATCCAGGCCAATACCCAAAATGCTGAGGCCAGCCGCGAGGTCAAACGATTGGCCGCGCACATCGATGACCTCACCGCAGAGATCGAAGAGGTCGGCAGTCCCACGTTCTCCGGTCTGGGCACGAAGCTGGAAAACACCCTGCGCGTCGCCGAGGAACAGTCCACCCGTGTGATCGCCCAGGCCGATATCGACGCTGAGAAACTGCGCGCCACGACCAGCGACGAGGTCGAGCAGCTGCGACGGACTTCCACTGAGCAGGCCGAACGAACCCTTTCCGACGCCGCCGTCAAAGCACGGCGACTGCTCGACGATGCTCGCGTTGAAACGGATGACTTGCGCGCACGCACCCAGGACGAGCAGTCGCTGGTCATACAGGACGCTGCCCGGGACGCTTCGCTGATTCGCGGGACCGTCGCCACCGAGGCGGCCGAGGCCCGGGCCACGGTGAAACGCGAGGTGTCAGCCATCCGTTCTGAAGCGGATCGCGAAGCCGCCGAGGTGCGCGTCGTCGCGCAGCGTGAAGCCACCGAGGCTCGCGAAGAAGCGGCCGGCCTGACGCGCGAAACAGAACTCATTCGCGCCGAAGTAGCACTGGAACTCGACCAGCAGCGCGCGACCCTGAAGCAGGAGACGGACCAGGCTCGCGTGACGCTGGCTGCCGAAACCGACCAGGCTCGCGTGGATCTCGCGCGCGACACGGAAGAAGCCCGCCTGAGCCGCGCCCACGAGGCCGAGCAGGCGCGCACCCTGCTCGCCGCCGAGGTGGAACAGGGCCGCATCGACGTGGCCCGCGATCTCGAGCAGGCCCGCGCAGTCGCCGAGATCGAGAGCGAGCAGGCGCAGACCGATCTCGCCCGCGATCTCGAGCGCAAACGCGCCACGGCCGATCGCGAGATCGAGCAGGCACGCGCCACCCTCGCCGCCGAGGTGGAACAGGCCGGCGCCGACCTGACCCGGGACAACCAGCAAGCCCGCCTCGAGGCCGAGGCCGAGGCCGAGCAGGCGCGCATCGACCTGCAAACCGAGCTCGCTGCCACGCTCACGACCGGCCAGCACGAGGCAGCCCAANTCGACCTGCAAACCGAGCTCGCTGCCACGCTCACGACCGGCCAGCACGAGGCAGCCCAACTGGCCCGAGAAATTGACCAGATCCGAGCCGACTTCGATGTCGAGTTGAAAGCCCGCCGCGACGAGGCAGAGCAGGAGCACCTCACCCTTCACCAGGGAGCGGTGGCGCTGGCGCAGAAATTCCAAACGGATGCCGCCAGGCAGCTCGCCGAAACCACCGAGCGCACGCTCGAACTGCGTGCGCTCAACGAGCAGCTGGACACGGGAGCCCGCGCCGAGGCCAAGGCGAATAAGGACCTCGCCGATGAGACTGCCGCCCGCATTCTGCACGACGCCCAGACCAGCGCTTCGGCCCTCGTCGAGAACGCTACGACACGGTCGCGGGCTCTGGTCGCTGACGCCGAAGATCGCATGGCGCAGATTAGAATTGAGCGCGACGCTGTGGCGGGGTACTTTGAAAGCCTGCGCAGCGTTTTGACCCAGGCAGAGCGGGTCGCAGCCGAGTAATCCCCTACTCCTGGAGACGATACGTGAAAATTCAGAATGCGTTTCGGTTCGGACTCGTCGGCACCCTGGGCGTAGGCCTCGGCCTTTTGATCATCACCTCGGTAATCACGCTGCAGACGATCATCATCTACGTGGGAGCCGCGCTGTTCATCGCGCTCGGTCTCGATCCGGCCGTCTCCTGGTTGGAGAAGAAACGGTTTCCTCGCTGGGCTGCGATTCTGACCGTGGTCGCCGCTGTGCTCGGTGTGCTCACCGGCGTCGTCTTCGCGATTGCTCCGATCATCGTTGACCAGGTTACCAAGCTGTCCAACCTCATCCCCGAACTGGTCAAAGCGGTGAATAGTTCGACTTATCTCATTGATCTCCAGAAGCAGTTTCCCGGCTTCGACGTCACGGAGATCACCAAGACCGTGACCAATTTTCTGGGCGGCAACCTCACCAACATCACGACGACGGTAGTTCAGTCGGGTCTCGCGTTTGTCGGTGGCCTGTTCGGCGCTCTCATCATTCTCATTCTCACGCTGTACTTCACGGCCTCACTAAACAGCATGAAGCGCGCCACCTACCAGCTGGTTCCCGCGTCGAAGCGGGAGCGTTTCACCGATATCAGCGAGCAGATCACCACGGCAGTCGGCCGCTACATCGTGGGCCAGGCCGCACTCGCCTCGGTCAATGGCGTCTTGAGCTTTATTTTTCTCTCTATCATCGGCGCACCGTTTCCGGCGTTGCTCGCCTTCATCGCCTTTCTGCTCTCGCTCATTCCGCTCATCGGTACCATTTCGGGCTCGGTCATCATCGTGCTGACCTGCCTGATTCCAGAGATCGGCAGCTCGCCGCAGACTGCTCTGGTCGCGGCGATCTACTACCTCATCTATATGCAGGTGGAGGCATACGTGCTCAGCCCGAACATCATGAACCGGGCCGTGTCAGTGCCGGGCGCTGTCGTGGTGATCGCGGCCCTGGCTGGCGGCAGCCTGCTCGGCATTCTCGGCGCGCTGATCGCCATCCCTGTTGCCGCGTCGGTCATCATGATTGTCAAGCAGGTCGTCATCCCCCGCCAAAACGAGCTCTAGTTTTCAGAACTTGCTCAGAACGCGTCGTGCAGGCCGTTCATCCATTCGGTGGGTAGCGGCAGCGCAGCGGGGTTGACGGTAGTGACGATCTCGGTGAGCACCCGCCGGGTCAGGTTTTCGCCGACCCACAGATGCTTACCGCCCTCGACTGCTACGAATTGCAGGCCAGGCACACTTGCGAACTTTAAGCGAGCGGCATCCGGTCGCAGGTAATCGTCGAATTCGGGAATGACCGCGACCAGCTGCCGCTCATTTCCGGCCCACGCGGCCAGTTCGGCCTTCGTCGTGCGGTGCAGTGGCGGTGACAGCAGGATAGCCCCACGGATCGGGTGCTCCAGTCCGTATTTGAGGGCGAGCTCAGTACCGAAGGACCAGCCGACCAGCCACGGATTGGGCAGGTGGCGTTCAGCGACGAAAGCCATCGCCGCGGCCACGTCGGCGCGTTCGGTGACGCCCTCCCCGAAATCACCGCCGCTGGTGCCGCGCGGCGACGAGGTCCCGCGGGTGTTGAACCGAAGCACGGCCAGATCGGCCATCGCCGGCAGGCGGTTGGCCGCCTTGCGCAGAATGTGCGAGTCCATGAATCCCCCGGCCGTGGGCAAAGGATGCAGCGTCACGAGTGTCGCCACCGGCGCACGCCCGATCGGAGTCGCCAACTCACCCACCAGGGTGAGGCCATCGCTGGTTTTGAGTTCGATGTACTCGATACTGGCGGGCAGTTTGATGCCGCCACGAATGTCGACCGGCAGGGTCACGGACGTCTCCTCGGTCATTTGATTCTCCAACAGTGAGTGTGCCAGTGCCGCCGGTTGGACAGGTCGGCCGCGTCGCCGAGCACTCCGTCGCCGCGCCAGGTGACCATGTGCGCCGTACCAGGCGCGATGTCGAGGGTGCAGCCGGGACACAAATACGTCTTCGCGGCTTGCTTGGCCGGAACCGGTTGAACATGCCACAGCCCGTCGCGGCGTATCTCGCTACGGCGCCAGCCCGCCAGCAGGTTGTTCAGGTCGGCGTCTTCGTCATCGTCTCGCGGAGCTGACTTGCGGCCTCGGGGTCGATTGCTGCGCGCCATCACACCAGTCTAGGTCGCTGCCCAACAGCGCCGTACCGGCAGGGCAGCGAGACCGTGAGGCTAGTACCAGCCCGAGGCTTGGGACTTCGCCCAGGCGCCACACGGGGTTCCGTAGCGGGCTGTTATGTAACCGAGGCCCCATTCAATCTGGGTTCCGGCGTTGGTCGCCCAGTCGTCACCGGCCGTGGCCATCTTGGAGCCCGGAAGCGCCTGCGGAATGCCGTAGGCACCGCTCGAACTGTTCTCGGCGTTCACGCGCCAGCCCGATTCCTTCTGCCACAATGAAATCAGGCAGTTGTACTGGTCTTCGCCCCAGCCGCGACCCGCAACAGCGTCGTAGGCATAGGCCTGAGCCGAGCCGGGATCCGGCACAGCGGCGGACGGTGCGGCCACGCTTCGCTTCTTTTCCACGGCGACGACCACCGGAACCGGTTTGGGCTTCTCGGTGACGGTGAAGCCGTCGCGAGTGATGGTATTGGTGTAGCTGCCAGCCACGAGCACGGCCTGAACCGGCCCCTCATCGGTGGTGCTGCCGGCGAGTTGAAAGTAGGGGGATGCAGTGGCACCCGAGTAGGGATCGACGACAGTCACGAGCACGAACGCGAAAGCGGCGGTGAATCCGAACAGAAAGTGAGTCGGCTTAGCCCGACGTCGAGTTCGACGAACCGGCGGCCGCGTCGCGGCCGGGACGGATTCGATTATTTGCAGATGCCTACCCATTACTAGATGACCCTAGCCCACAATTTGGGTAACGGCCAGATAACGGTCACCAATTCAACGTACCGCCAGCATCACGTCGACGACGCTGTCGAGCACCAGGTCAACCTGGGCTTCGCGGTATCCGCCCCGTTCAGGGCGAAAAACAGAGGTTCGCACTTCGTCGACGGTGAGCTCACGACCGTGTTGAAAATACTTCACCAGTTTGTTCGCAAACCGGTCGACATCGACCCGTTTGTAGCCGACCGCGAGCACACTGGTACGGGTGAATCGGTGCCCGGGCGCACGGCTGAGGCGGGCGACAAGTACGGTGGCGGCCTTCTCGGCATCGACCAGCCACGCATGCTCTCCGCCGGTGCGCGTGGCGTGATCGCGTTCCCGGGCTGCGAAGGCGTCCTCGAGTCGCTCTAGAGCCGCGTCGACATGTTCCGGAGAGTATCCGCCCTTGTGCATGGCGAAGGCGGTGTGTCGAATTGCTTCGGCCGTCAAGGTCGCGCCGGCGCGGTCCGCTTCCGCGGCGGCCTTGGCCGTGACGATGGCGTGGATGGCTTCTGTACCGTTCAACACAGTGCCCGATACCGGGCTCTCGTGGTGGTCAGCGCGACTGCGGGCAGCGATCTCGTCCACGGATTCGAAGCCGGATTCAACGACCCCGGTATCGGCATCCGCTGCATCGTCGGTCAGGTCGGGCCGATCGTACGCGCGTCGGGCCGCGGCCAGGAAGGTATCGACCTGGCTCAGGTTGTAGCCGAGAGTCTTCTTGCCCACTCGGGGAAATATGGTGCTCATAGCCTTATTCTCTCGTGTGGTGCTGAAGGGGGGCGAATCGGGTCTGCTTACGCAAAGACCAGGTAAAGGGCGTAGGCGGCGGCGGCCGACGGCAGGATTGAGTCCAGCCGGTCCAGAAAACCGCCGTGCCCCGGCAGCCAGGAACTCATGTCCTTGATACCGAGGTCGCGTTTGATCAGCGATTCGGCCAGATCGCCGAACGTCGCAGCGAGCAGAATCACGACGCCGAAGACCAGCCCGAACCACCACTCCTGATCCAGCATGAAGATGGACAACAGAACGCCGGCGATCATACAGATCAGACCGGCACCGATAAAGCCTTCCCAGGTCTTCTTGGGACTGATCGAGGGTGCCATCGGATGCTTGCCAAAATTGAGCCCGCTGACGTAGGCCCCGGTGTCGGCGGAAATAACCAGGATCAGGAAAGCGAGTGCCCACCACTGCCCTTCGGGCTGGGCGACGAGCAGCACCGCGAAGCTCGCCAGGAACACGACGTACACCTGAATCAGAATGCCGCCACCCACGTCGCCGACAATGGACCGGACCGGGGCTCGATGTGACGGTATCACGAGAAGCGCCAGCCGCCACAGGGCAATCAGCCCGATCCCGCTGAGCATCACGAGCCACTGGCCAATCGCCTCGCCGTAGAACGCGGCCGGGACGATCGCGACGGCAGAGATGATGACCGGGATGCGCGGAACATTGTGTCCGGCATGTCGCAGCGCCTGGGCCAGTTCGAAGGCACAGAAAGCGACGATCACGACCGCAAAGATCATGAATAGTTGCTTGATGATGATGAGGCTGACCAGCATCGCACCGCCGAGCACGAGCCCGATCAGGATCGCGAGAATAAGGTTGCGCCCGGTGCGTGCTTCGATGCGTTCGTTGGTGGCATCGAGCTGGGCACGCGTCGCCTGCACCTGCCGCTCGAAATCAGCCTTGGTGGTTTGCACCTGGCGTTCAAAATCGGCCCGCGTCGTCTTCACCTGCGCCCGAAACTCGGCACGACTAACACCGTGACCGCGCTTGTGCGGCTGGTCGTTCCCGGGTTTGTCGTTCATCTGAGGTCCCTAGATCTCGAGGAGTTCGGCTTCCTTGCGCTTGAATGCGTCATCAATGCCGTCCACGTGGCTCTTGGTGATTAGCTCCAGCTCTTTCTCGGCCCGACCGACCTCGTCGTCGCCGACCTCGCTCTTGAGCGCGTCGAGCTCATCCTTGGCCTTGCGGCGGATGTTACGCACCGAGATGCGGGCATCCTCTGCCTTAGCCTTGACGATTTTCACGAATTCCTTACGGCGTTCCGTGGTGAGTTCGGGAAGGGTCGCGCGGATGGTGGTGCCGTCGTTGCCGACGTTGGCGCCCAGGTTCGGAGTGTCGCGAATGGCGATCTCGATGTCGCGCAGCGCTGCCTTATCGTACGGACCGATCAACATGGTGCGCGCTTCCTGGTTCTGCAGGGACGCGAGTTGCTCCAGCGGGGTCAGGGTGCCGTAGTAGCTCACCAGGATCTTCGCGAACATCTGCGGGTTGGCGCGTCCTGTGCGCACTGTTCCAAAATCGTCTTTGGCAGCCTCGAGGGCCCGGTTCATGCGCGCAGTGGCGTCGGAAAGAACATCCGCGATCACGGTGACTCCTTTATTGGTGGTGGAACAATTCTAGTTGGAGACGCGAGTGCCCAGATCGGTGCCCAGGATGGCTGCGGTGACGTTGCCTTCCGGGGCCATGCCGAAGACCTGCATTGGCATATGGTTGTCCATGCACAGGCTGAAGGCGGTGGAGTCGACCACCTTGAGGCCGCGCTGGAGCGCGTCGAGGTAAGTGATGTGGTGAATCTTCTGCGCATCGGGGTTGGTGCGCGGGTCGTCGGAGTAGACGCCATCGACGCCGTTCTTGGCGACGAGCACAACGTCGGCATCGATTTCGAGGGCTCGTTGGGCCGCGACGGTGTCGGTGGAGAAGTACGGCAGGCCCGCGCCGGCACCGAAGATGACGACGCGGCCCTTCTCGAGGTGACGCTCCGCGCGTCGCGGAATGTACTGCTCAGCGACTTGGGTCATCGAGATGGCAGATTGCACTCGGGTTTCAGCGCCGGCCTGTTCCAGGAAGTCCTGCAGAGCCAAGGCGTTCATGACGGTGCCGAGCATGCCCATATAGTCGGCGCGCCCGCGGTCCATGCCGCGTTGGGAGAGCTCGGCGCCGCGGAAGAAGTTACCACCGCCGACCACGATGGCGACCTCGACCTGCTTGGCACCCTCAGCGATTTCACGCGCCAGCGAACTGACGACATCCGGGTTGACTCCAACGGCACCGCCGCCGAAGGCCTCACCGGATAGTTTCAGCAGAACCCGACGTTTCTTAACGATGGCAGTGGCGTTCACTGGGCTGCTATGGGTGGGGATGCTGGCCGTGTCAGTCATGTCGTGCGGGGCCTTCCGAAGTGGGGTAATACCAAACTACCAAGTGCGCGTGCGTACCCCGCCGGGGGGCACACATAGAAACGGAGGCCGGATCGCTTTCGCAATCCGACCTCCGTCATTCGTTGTTAGGCGCCGACCTTGAACCGGGCGAAGCCCGACACGGTCAGTTTTGCATCATCGAGAACCTTCGCGACGGATACCTTGTTGTCCTTGGCGTAGTCCTGTTCGAGCAGGGCGACCTGCTTGAGGTACGCCTTGACCCGCCCCTCAACGATCTTGGGCAGTGCCGCTTCCGGCTTGCCCTCGTTCTTCGAGATCTCGGTGACGATCTTGCGCTCGGTCTCTACCAGGTCAGCAGGAACATCGCTGGCCGCGAGGTACTCGGGGTTGGCGAACGAGATGTGCTGGGCGACGCTACGAGCAGTCTCCACGTCGGCTCCGGAGAAGCCGAGAACAACGCCGACCTGCGGGGGCAGGTCCTTGCTGGTCTTGTGCAGGTAGATCGAGAACGATTCGCCCGTGACGGCGGCAACACGGCGAAGTTCGAACTTCTCGCCGATGATGGCCGCTTCGCCGTCGATGAGTTCGGCAACACTCTGGGTGCCGGCCGTTGCGGCCAGTCCAGCCTCAACCGTGGTCGCGCCAGCGGCGGCGATCGCGTCGAGTACCTTGTCGGCCAGAACGACGAACTTGTCACCCTTGGCAACGAAGTCGGTCTCGCAGGCAAGTTCGATCATGTAGGCGGTCGTGCCGATTTCCTTGGCAGCGACTAGTCCCTCAGAGGTAGAACGGTCAGCGCGCTTGGCGTTGCCCTTTGCACCCTTGAGACGCAGGATCTCGATGGCCTTGTCCATGTCGCCGTCGGCTTCAACGAGGGCGTTCTTGGTGTCGACCATTCCGGTGCCGAGGTTCTCGCGAAGAGCCTTGACGTTTTCGAGTGTGAAGTTTGCCATACCGGCTTCCTTACTTGGTCTCTTCGGCGACAGCGGTCGGCTCGTCGGCGACGGCAGCCAGTGCGGCGGCAACGTCGGAGTCGGCGACAGCGTCGGCGATACTGGTGTTGGTGTCAGCGACGGCGGGCTCTGCAACGACGTCGACGGCGGCGACTGCGGCATCGGCAACCTTCTCGGTCTCGGCAGAGGATTGCGCTGGGGTGGTTTCGGCGTCGGAGGCCTGAAGCAGTTCAGCTTCCCACGCGGCGAGGGGCTCTACTTCAGCCTCCGGCTTGGCGTGGCGCTGGATCAGGCCCTCGGCTGCTGCGTCCGCGATGATGCGGGTCAGCAGGCCAACAGAGCGGATGGCGTCGTCGTTGCCCGGAATCGGGTATTGCACGTCGTCGGGGTCGCAGTTGGTGTCGAGGATGGCGATGACGGGGATGCCGAGCTTGCGCGCCTCGTCAATGGCGAGGTGCTCCTTGTTGGTGTCAACAACCCACAGCGCGGACGGGGTCTTCGTGAGGTTGCGGATTCCGCCGAGGCTCTTGTGCAGCTTGACGAGCTCACGCTTCTTGATGAGCATTTCCTTCTTCGTGAAACCGCTCTTGGCGGTGTCTTCGAAGTCGAGCTCTTCGAGTTCTTTCATGCGGGCCAGACGCTTGGAAACGGTCTGGAAGTTGGTAAGGAGTCCACCGAGCCAGCGCTGGTTGACGTAGGGCTGGCCTACGCGCTGCGCCTGCTCTGAGATGGATTCCTGGGCCTGCTTCTTGGTGCCAACGAAGAGAATGGTGCCGCCGTGGGCAACGGTCTCCTTGACGAAGTCATAGGCCTTGTCAACGAACCCGAGCGACTGCTGCAGGTCGATGATGTAGATGCCGGAACGCTCGGTGAAGATGAAGCGCTTCATCTTCGGGTTCCAACGGCGGGTCTGGTGCCCGAAGTGCACGCCGCTGTCAAGCAGTTGGCGAATGGTTACGACGGCCATGTGCCGTACTCCTGTTCTGATGCGCGCTCGCGCGCACACCAATCGGTTTGTGCGATGATCGGTCGATCATCGCTCCTGGTACCCGGCACACGTCCGCCCTGTTTTCGTTAGATTCACTTGCAAGAATCTGACTGGACGGGACCGATTGGACATGGCGGCCAAATGGGCACGCGTAGTCAGCGCACAAAGCGCTGCTAGGGATAGCGTACCACCGTCGGCCGGGGGTCGGGACCGTACGCGTGAGACCGAATGGGGCGGCGGTGGATGAGACGGGCGCAGATGAGACGGACGCAGATGAGACGGACGCGGCGGAGCGACTCCTGCACAGGCATGGTTCTTCGGTTCAGTGCACCGATGCGTGCGCAACCCGTTCCGCACGGTTGACACACGGCAAGGTTAGGCGCATGCAGACTGTACGCGGTCCGATGGTGCAACTGTTAGCGGGGAACGTTCGGACGGGCCGTATTCACACTCGCAGGCTGACGGCATCCGTTTTAATGGTGCTGATTCTTCTCATCAGTTCGTGTCCCGCGGCGAGCGCGGAACTTCGGACGGTCGCTACTGCGGCAGCGGATGGGTGGCGCTGGCCGCTCCCCGAGCCGCACCGAATGATCGCCCCGTTCATTGCGCCGGTGTCGCCGTATGCCGCCGGTCATCGCGGCATCGACCTGGCGGCGCAGTCGGGCGAGACCGTGCTGGCTCCGCACGATGGCGTCGTGTCGTTCGTCGGCGTGGTCGTTGATCGACCGGTGCTCTCGATCACCCAGGCCGATGATGTGATCACAACGGTGGAGCCGGTACAGGCGCTCGTGGCAGTCGGCGACCGGGTGCTGGCTGGGCGGCAGATTGGCACGGTGGCAGCTGGCGGACACTGCCCACCGAGCTGTCTGCACTTCGGGGTACGCCTGCATGGGCGTTACGTCTCACCACTCCTATATCTCGGCGGCCTCCAACGGGCCATTCTGCTGCCGACTGGCCCGTGATCGCGGTGCATGGAACTGGATCAAGCACCCAGTGAGGCGAGAGTGCGATCTCGTGCGCGACGCCTTCACGGAATACTTCAGGACACCATCCCGAGCGACGCGGTACCTTCTGGGATGCCGACAATCTCGCCACCGTCATCGAACGGACCTCCACCACGGCAGCGCACGTCGCGCCCAACAAGGTTGATCACGATCGGCGCGCCCTGGACGCCGGGACACTTGGCGTCAGGGGAGAACTATCGGAGCAAGCCATAGCCGACTGGCCTGCTGGCCACGCTGCCCGAGAACCGGTCGTGACCCGAACTGCGACGGACGCGATCGTGGCGGAATCACGAAGCTCGTACTCCAAACTCGGCTCCGAGCACGCAATCCAGACCTGCCGCTCAACAAGGCTGTCGCCACCGTGCCCGCCTGCATCCACATGGCCATGGTCGGTCGTGACAATCACAATCCACTCGTCGCTGTCAGGTCGGGCCTCAATAGCATTGAGGAGCTTGCCGAGATGTGCATCGCAGCGACGAATCGCAGTCTCATACTCATCACCCATCCCGAACTCATGGCACGCCTCGTCGGCCTCGCCAAAGTAGACGAACGCGGCGCGGACTGGCTCGTCGGCGAGGCGACGGACAGAATATTCCTCGACCGCCGCATCCGCACGGATGTAATCGTCGACCGTCTCAGAGCCGCAATCGGCCACGAAACATTCGGCCGTTTCAGGATTGATGAGTGGGCCACATCCGGCCCGGCTCGCCAGAGGAGCCCAGGACACTGCGGCAAAGAGCTTTGAGTCTGGCTGCCGCTGGAGGATGCGCGACAGGAAATCTGGCGCATGGATGCCGTCGTCGGGCGGCCGCTCATTGCACACCACACCGTGTTCGTCGCTCCATAGGCCGCTCAAGACGGTGGCCCACATTGGCCCGGAGACCGTGATGTTGCGTGGGTCCACCAGCGGCGTGGCAAGGAAACCGCTCGCAGTGACGCGATCGAGAGCCGGAGTAGGGATGCGCGTGAGCATGTCGAGCCGTACACCGTCGATCCCGACGAGGAGCAGCCTGTGCGGGGATTGTGTCGACGTCTCAGACATGGCTGACCGCCAGAAGTGACGCCGCCCTGTCCATGAGAGTGCCGTCCACGAATACCGTGACGTCTTCAGATCTCACCAAAATGACAACCATGTCACCCTCGACGAGTCTGCGCGCCACCTTCGCGGGGACCTGTGCAACGACCTGGTGAACTTCGACTGAGTCCGCCTGCCCACAGAGTGTCAGCTGCAGCGTGCTCGTCGCCCCGAGGAAGATCATCACGTCGACGCGCGCCGCCACCCCGCTCGCGTCTTCCCCCGGTAACTGAACGAAAACGTCTTCACTGCGAAAAGTGCACTGCACCCTCGTGCCATCTACTACTGGCGAGTCGATCTCAAATAGTCCGTGCCATTCGAGCAGTCCGGCGTTCGCCTCGACCTTCACGACCGAGCGCGAGCCGATGAACTTCGCTGCATGCTTCGTGCGCGGCTTCAAGTAAATTCCCTCCGGCGTGTCGACTTGCTCGATCTCGCCCTGCCGCATCAGCACGACCTTGTCCGAAATAGCGAGTGCCTCCGACTGGTCATGAGTCACAAAAATTGTCGTGATCCCCACCGCGCGCTGGATGGCTCGTAATTGGTCGCGAAGCCTGGTGCGTACGAGCGCGTCTAGGGCACTCAAGGGTTCGTCGAGCAGCAGCACTCGAGGCTGCGGGGCAAGCGCGCGGGCGAGCGCGACCCGCTGCTGCTGGCCGCCCGACAGCTGATTCGGCCGCTTGTGCTCATGCTTCTTTAGGTCGATAAGTTCGACCATCTCGTCAACTCGGGACTCGATCTGCGCGCGCGTAGTGCGCATGACGGTGAGTGGGAACGCAATATTCTGTCGCACGCTCATATTGGGAAACAGGGAGTACTGCTGGAAAACCATTCCGATCGGGCGTTGTTGAGGGGGCAGCGTCGTCACATCGGCGCCGTCGATGAGGATGCGGCCACCCTCGATGCCGTGCAGCCCGGCGACCGCACGCAACAGGGTGGTCTTGCCACAGCCGGAAGGTCCGAGGAGCGACACGAATTCCCCGTCTTCGATGTTGAGCGATACGTCATTCAATACGACGTTGCCGCCATAAGCCTTTGTCACGTGATCAAGCGAAACAGTTCCCACAGCTACTTTCCTTTCGTTGCGGGCACAAGAGCGAATGCCCTGGCCGCTTTAGTGTTTGATCGCGGCGTGTCGATGCGCGTGATCAGCAGCGACAGCACGAACATCGCAATGAACGTCGTGAACGTGATGGCGGCCAGTTCTCCTCCAGCCCCCGGGTTGCGGCCCGAGAACATGCGCAGAGCCCAGAGTGGCAGGGTCTCGTAGGCCGCGCCTGCGAGCGTCATCGTGATGGCGAATTCGCCAAATGCGGAGGCCGCCACCAGCAGAGTTCCCGACATGATGCCCGTTCTGATCGACGGGATAATCACGCGAATTATGGTGTGGAGTCCGCCGGCCCCGCTCACCGCTGCCGCCTCTGAGAGTTCTTGCGCCCGATTGGTCAGTAATGCATTCTCGACCGCCCAGTACAGGTACGGGAAGGTGGCCGCCGCAATCGTGGCCGTGAGCAACCCGAAGCTGCCGAAGAGACTTGGCGCGATTTCTGCGGTGGTGAATTGCATTCCGGCCGCGATGACCAGCCACGGCAGGGCGAACGGCACGACGGCGAGCGCGTGGATGATGGGGCGAACCCGCGCAGCGGTGACGACCGCCACGTAGGCAGCCGGGATGACGAGCACCAGGTCGATGAACACAACACAGACGGTGAGGAGCAACGAGCGGCCCGCCGCGGCGAGCACTTCCTCACTCGACAGGGAGGTGTTCCACCTGGCGAGGGTATATTCAGTCGGCAGGATCGTGCCCACCCATCCGTCTGCAAGGCTGAAGAGCAGGAGAACGACGAGGGGCAGACCGAAGAAGACCGCCACTGCTCCCAGCAGAATGCGCTGCGATTTGCCCGTTCCAGTCATCGCGCTGCTCATAAGATTTTCGCTCCTTGCTCCTGGATGGTGCGGTAAAGCCACATCGTTCCAATTGCCAGCACCATTAAGAGAACGGCGAACGTCGCCGCCCGCTCCAGGCCGAATACGGCGCTTTGCAGGTCGCGTCCGATTTCCACTGTGATCAGTGGCACGGATTGGGGCGAGTCGGTGACGACGTATGGCAATGCGTACGAGCCCATGGACCAGGTGAAGATCTGCAGGGTATGCGCCGCAATGAACGGCGCGATCACCGGGAAACCGACACGTCGCCAATAGCGAAAGCGCGATGACCGTGACACCTGAGCCGCTTCCCACCATTCGGGGCGGAGCATCCCAAAGGACGGCAGCGAGAGAATGACATACATGGGCAGGTGAATGTAGAGGGAGAGTAGGTTCAGGCCGAACATCGAACCGAGCGATGGGAACGGATTGCCGCCGAAAAGCTGCGTCCACAGCATGGTGATTGCTCCGCTGGTGCCGATAAGGAGCAGGAAGGCAAAGGCCAAGCCTGGTCCGCCGAAACTGGTGGCGACATTCATGAGCGGCAGCCACCAGCGCCGCCCACGCTGCCCGAGCCGGAGCATGGCCAGTGCGAGCGGGGTACCAATGACAGCGCACAACAGCGCCTGTATGGCGGCGAACTGCAGCGACCCGAGGATCGCCTGTCGGTCGACGCTAGAGCTGAGTACGGCAACGAAGTTGTCGAATCCGATCCCGCCAGCGCGCAGTTCCAGCGAGCTCTTTACGAGCGCAAGCAGAGGAAGTACGAGGCACGCGATCCCAAACAAGATGAGGGGAGATGCCGGTAACGCGGCGACGACTCGGGAACGCCGGCCCGCACGGAGGGACTGCGCTGATAGCGGCCGGGCCGGGGCCCGGCCGCTATCAGCGTTCCCGGAGCGCGTTGGGCTCACTAGCCCTTGGCCTTCTCGTTATACTCACTGATCAAGACCTCGGGATCGATATCACCCGGGTCGATGACCTGGGTGTTCTTGAACATCTCGTCCGGGAGCCAGCGTGACTTGCGCTCCTGCGGAATCTCGAGGTCACCATTGACGTACCGGATCGGCCGTGCACCGAAGTCAGCGAACAGCAACTGGCCCTCATCGCTAATCGTGAAATCCATGAAGCCCTTGATGAAGTCCATATGCTCGGTGTTGTAGCCGTTGGTGAGCAGCGACGATGGCATGTAGATGGAGCCATCCTCCGGCACAACGTAGACGAGTTCCACTCCCTGCGTGGCGGCCTCCTCGATTGCCGCGATGGCGTTGAAGTCGTATTGCAGATAGATGCCGTACTCACCGCGAATAAGCGAGTCGAGGCTCGACGGGGCGGACGAGATATTGCCTGTGGCGTAGAGCTCGTTGAGGTAGTCCCATGCGGCGTCGAGGTTTCCGACATCACCGCCGCGGGCGAGAGCGATCGAGAGGATCGCTGCCTGCTCAGAACCGCCGGTGGGTCCCATGAGAGCGCTGGACGCGATCTTGCCCCCCGCATAGTCGTCGCTGAGCAGGTCTTCCCAAGTCTTTGGCACCGGGGCCACGGCGGGGTTGACGAGGTACCCCATTACGCCGGTGAAACTGTTCACCCAGCCGCCAGTCTCGGCGTACTGCCCAGGAGAAAGCTCACTGACCAGCTTCGGCAGGTAGCCCGATGTCACGCCGATATCTTCAGCGACCGGCCCCCAGAGTCCGCCAATGTCGTTAAAAAATCCGACCGGGTTGCCTTTCTCCGCGTTGTAGCGCTGGATGGCCTCGCTTGAGGCCATATCGGTGTCAGCGTGTGTGCAGTCCGCGCCGTTCTGCTCGCAGAACGTGGCCAGGAGTTCCCCGTAGTTGGCCCACGAGTCGGGAAGGCCGTAGGTGGTGATGACACCGGCCTGCTCGGCGATCTTCGACGCGTCCGGCGGAGTGGTCCAATCGACATCCGTGCCGCTGGCCACGCCTGACGGCGAGCTGCAGCCCGCCGTTATGAGCACAAGCGCCGAAGCGGTCGCAATGGTAAGCATTCGACGAATCATGGTGGGGTTCCTGTTCTTGTACATTGGATATCGCGCGCGGTTCATGGTCGGATGGGCAATCTGGCTGCGTCAATTGGCTGCTGCAGCGGTGTGCTGATGAGTTGGGAAATGGTGTTGGCTGCGAAGCCGAAGGCCGTGGTCATACCAATGCCACTCGCCACAGTCGCCACCCAGACACCGGGGATCGGCTGCTCCTGCACGAAGACGTCGCCGCGGCCTGCCGCGTACACTCCTCGCCAACGTCTCCGCACGGTAACGCTGTCGACCCCGAACAGGCATCGCGTCTCCTCAAGCAGCAGGTCGTCGCTGGCCTCGTCTTCGAACGGTGTCTCGGTCACCGAGAGGTGGTGGGTATCACCAACAATGAGTCGACCATCCGGCCGCTGGGTAAACATCAGGTTGACCTGCTGCTCGATCAGTTGCGGCCGCAGCCGCTCGAAATCTGACCGCACCGCGGCGGCGCTCGGCTGCGCAGCAAAGCCGTCGTAGCGGAGTAGCCCTAGGCCGGTGAGAATGGCGGGGCCGATCCGAATACCACGCGGAGTGTCGATTTCGAGCATCCGCAACCTGCACCGGTCGATCTGCTGCGTGGCAGCCAACTGCGGGAATAGTCGATCGATGTCGTGTCCAACTGCAACCACGACGGCAGCAGCCCGAATGGGACCGCGGGAGGTCTGCAGCATCCCCTCTTGAATCGAGCCAACGTTGGTGGCATAACTGAACGTGACGCCCAGCGTCTGCAAATACGAAGCGAGCGCCGGAAGGGCGTGAGGCGGATCCACCCGGAGGTCGAGGGCGAGATGAGCTCCTCCGACGGCGCCGGGCGCGTCGAATCCAAGGAGCTGGGCGGTCTCTTCGGCAGTCAGTAAGACCGCCTGATCGCCGCGCTCTGCCCGAAACTCCTCGAGCACGGCGAGCTCCGCGACAGTGCGCGCAATCACCACGGTTCCCGCCTGGGTTATCGGGGTCCCGGCGGCTTGCGCAACCTGCAACCAGTCCTCGCGTGCAGCGAGCGCGAATTCCAGGGCACGCCCAGACTGTGCCGTGGTACCGATGTGGCCGAAGTTGCGAATCGATGCTCCAACGGCGAATTCGTCTCTCTCGACGACGTGTACTCGTAAACCTGCCCTGACCCCATGCCATGCATGCGCCAAGCCGACAATACCTGCGCCAATAATTACCAGGTCGTAGACGGTGCCGGTCAGGTGCTCAGGGGTGCCGCTTGGCGCCATTTCGTTGCTCATACAGAAAGCACACCACAACCTGGGAATACAAGTGAGAGAATTGGGCAATGGCAAAGAACTGTTCATTTGACATTCATCTGCATAGAGCTTTATGAATAGGCAGTTCCATCTGGCTACGCCGACACACTTGTATATACTGGTGGAATGACGGCAGACTCCATCGCTCTTTTTGCAAAACATGACCTCATTGCCGCAGAACTACGTGAACAGATCGAATCCGGTTCGCTTGCGGTCGGCGCTGATCTACCGTCTGAATCGGACTTGCAGTCCCGGTTTGGGGTCTCGCGCGGTCCAATTCGGCAGGCTCTGGCAACTCTTCGCAGCGAAGGTTTAATCGAAACCACGCAGGGTCGTCCGCCGCGGGTGCGAGCTCAACCATTGGTCCAGTCCATCGACGATTTCTTTTCGTTCTCGTCGTGGGTGCGTGCCCAAGGGAAGGTGCCCGGTCAACGCACCTTTGAGATTGCGCGTCGACGCGCCGCTCCCGCGCTCGTGGCGCGGATGGGGCTGGCCGAAGGCGAGTTTGTCGTCGAGATCGTGCGCTTGCGGCTGATCGACGGTATCCCGACCATGATTGAGCGCTCTTCCTTCCACGACTCGATCGGCAAAGCGCTACTCACTTTCGACACAGACAGTGGCTCGATCTACGAGTATCTAATCGATAATGGCGCCGAACTCGACGAGGGCACCCACGTCGTGGATGCCGTTCCTGCGGCGCCGATAGATGCGGAACTTTTGGGCGTGGAGACCGGCGCCCCTCTTTTGCGCGTGCGCCGCGTAACGCGTTCGCGTCGAGGGCTGATTCTGGAGACTTCCGATGATCGCTACCGGTCCGATCAGGCGTCCCTCCTGATCCAGAACTCAAGAAACGAGAATCGCCCGACGCCAATCGTCGCTCGCACCACGCATACAGTGGCCAATGCTTAAATCCATCTACACCTCAACCAGAAAGCTTCAAATGACATTTCAACTTGCGTCTCTCGACATGGCCGGCACCACCATTGATGAGCGCGGAATCGTCTATCGAGTGCTGCACGAGCAACTGGAATCAGCAATTGGCTGTGCGATTGACGAATCCATAGTTTCACGCTGGAATGGAACGTCGAAGCACACCGCAATCGTCGGCGTGCTCGACGAACTTGGCATTGACGACGTGGACGTAGACGCCCTGTATGCCCATTTCCTGGTGGCGCTGGCCGCCCGATACGAGTCCGAACCTCCGACTCTTTTCCCCGGGGTGCGTGAATCAGTCGCTGAACTGCGATCCCGGGGTGTGAAAGTCGCCCTCCAGACCGGCTATACGCGCGACATCGCCGAATCTCTCATGCGTTCCGCGAGATGGGAACTCGATGCAGTGGATGCGCTGGTGACCGCCGACGACGTCGCCGAATCGCGTCCAGCTCCGTACATGATATTCCGGACAATGGAGGCCACCGGGGTCACCGATGTTCGACGGGTGCTTGTCGCTGGCGACACCGTCAACGACCTGCGCGCTGGAACGAATGCCGGCGTCGGCTACGTCGTGGGCGTCCTGACGGGGGCGCATGATGTCAAGCGGCTCGGCGTAGAGGAGCACACTCACCTGTTGCCGAGTCTGGCCACCGTGGTCGAGCTTCTTTGATCACACTCCAAGTAGAACGGGTCAACTAACTCGGAACCTGTAGACGAAAAAGAGGCGCGGTTCACCCGCGGTTCAACACGATCGTGCAGCCTGTGTTTGGTCAGATCCACACCAGCCAAGGGGAAAATCCGTTCTGTTGCGCGGGTCGGAGCGAGCAGCCCACGAGTGGGACCTGATCGCCTGCTGCCATAATCTGATGACGCTGCACACCAGGAAAACCAAGGCGTTCGTGGTCGCGCACACCTCGCTGATGGGCTCCCCTACCGGAGTAAGGCCGTCTTGCCGCGCCAGCCCTTTCTTCGGCTAGCGCTAGACCGACGAGACGCCGAGGACGTCTACGATCGACACAGCTACGCTCAGCAAAATTGGACCGCATGTTGTGGAATCAATGTCGAAGGGGAGTCAATGTCGAAGGGGAGTCATCGACCCACGCTTTCATGCGATCTGATGCAGGAAAATCGTCCTGGCCTCAAGTGGAGACACACTCACCGGACATCTCGATTGGACGACATTGTGAAGCAAACAAAGTTATCGCTGCGAAAAGAATGACAGTCATTCTTGCCGACAGGCCAACGGTCCGACCGGCGGTCATGCGCGGGGGTGGGCGAGCCCGTAGCTGGCCTTGAGGCGTTCGGCGGAGACGTAAGTGTAGATCTGCGTGGTGCCGAGACTGACGTGTCCGAGCAGTTCTTGCACGGCCCGCAGGTCAGCACCGCCGTCCAGCAGATGGGTGGCTGCCGTGTGACGCAGAGCGTGCGGCCCGGCCGGACCTGTACCGGGAACCTCGGCGAGCAGGGCGGCAACCAGACGATACACCCCGCGAACACCAAGGCGCTGCCCCTGTCGACCGAGAAGCAACGCGGCATTGCTGGGTGATGATGCGGAATGTGCTCTGCTGCTGGCCGTTGCGGCCGAGCTCACGGCTTGGTCGACTAGAGCGGGTCGGGCCTGGCCGAGGTACTTTACGATCGCACGCTGCGCCGGCACACCGAACGGAACCACACGCTCCTTGGACCCCTTGCCAGTGACGCGAACGGTCAGCCGGTCTAGGTCGACATCAACGACGTCGAGTCCGACCAGTTCGGAGACACGCAGCGCAGAGGCATAGAGCAGTTCGACAATCGCTAAATCGCGCACGGCCACCGCTTCTCCGCCTGTGGCCCGAGCCACCAGCAGGTTGAGCAGCTCGTTCATTTGGGTGTGCGTGATTACCCGGGGCAGGGTATGGCCCGGCTTCGGCGAACGAAGGCGCACGGCTGGATCCGCACTGTCATCGCTGGTGCGAGCCAGCCAGGCCGTCAAGCTGCGTGCCGTCGCCGACCGGCGGGCGAGCGTCGCCCGGGCCAGGCCAGCCTGGGTGCCGACCCACAGCCATTCTCGGAGCAGTTCCAGACTCAGATCAGCGGATATCGCAACGCCACGGTCGACTGCAAACGATGCCAGCTGCGCCAAATCGGTGCGGTAGGCCCGAACGGTGTTCGCCGAGTAGCCACGCTCTGCACTCAGGTAGCGCAGAAACGCGTCAATGTCATCGGTCAGCTGCACGGGTTCACTTTCTCTTGCTCGGCCTCATTGTTGACGAGAGAAGGCTTCGAGTCGGTCTTCGGCTGAGAGGGCGGCAAGTCGTTCGAGGTGGTCTGCCGAAAAATGTGTTGTGGTCTTGAAGGTGCCAAGCGGCACCTGCGAATGCGTGATCTGATCGGAATAGACGTGCACGAGGTTGAGTGCCTGACCGCCGTTCATCCCGGTCAATTCACGAGTTGGAGCGCTGAGATCCATCGTGTAGCAGGTAGCCGCCGCCACCGACACCGGAATTCCGGCGAACATGCCCTGGGTCGCATAATGCAAGTGCCCGCCGAGGATGGCACGTACGTCGCTGCCGGCCAGAACCTCTGCCAATCTCGGCTGCTCGCGCAGCTCGAGGACTCTCATGAGCGGTAGCGGCGTCGGAAGGGGCGGGTGATGCAGGGCCAGAATGGAGCCGTGGCGAGCGGGTGTGCTCAAAAGCTGACAGAGCCACTCCAGCTGAGCGTCGGTGACCTCGCCGTGGTGATAGCCCGGAACGCTGGTATCGAGCGCGATAATTCGCAGGCCGTCGAGGTCAAGGATCTGGTCGACGGGCGCCTGATCGACGGTGTCGTGGTGGATCGGCGCTTGCTCAGCAGAAATTTCGCGCGCGGTCGGTGACTCAACGGTCGGGTAGTCAGTGCGACCGTCTAACTCATCCTTCGGGTGTGCGCCGAGCAGCGTGGCACGAAAAGCAGCCCGATTATCGTGGTTGCCCATCACCCAGATGATCTTGGCCTCCCACCGAGCGGCGGCGGCCTCCACGATGCCACGGATGCGCCGGTAGGCATCCGCTTCACCGCGATCGGCCACGTCACCGGTGAAAATTAGTGCGTCAGGGCGGATGCCCGACCGATGCAGCTGTTCGAAGGCACGATGCACGGTTTGATCGGTGTCGACGGTTCCGTAGAGCACCGCGGCATCGGCGAGAAAATGCGTGTCGCTCAGGTGAACCAAAATCTTTTCAGTGGGAGCATACTGGCCCCAGTGTACGGTCGACATGACCCACCCTTCGTCACAATCCAGCCTACGGGCTACCACCGACACTCGGGTTCTGCGGGGCTGACACGCCGGAGGGCCTGCTCGGCAGCTTGAGCCTCCAGTACGCCCAGCGCACCGAGCCGGCCTTACGAGCGGGTCGTTACGCCCGGCGAACCCAGCCGGCCTCCCGTTCTTGGGCGGCCCCGTCGAGATCGAGACCACCAAGGGCACCTCGCACGGCCGAACTCGACAGACCGGCACGGCGCGACAGGTCGGCGACCGTGCGCGGCGAGCGACCACTGAGGGCATCAAACACGCGGATCTGGTCACTCGTGCGGGGTACCGGGCCGGCGCCGGCGTCGGCGTCGGCGATCGGAAAGTCCAGCGGCACCTGAATCGACCGCTCGCCGACGAGCTCAGCCATTTCGCTCGGATTCGTCACGCAGACGGCGGCGAATTCGCGAATCAGGCGATGGCAGCCGGCCGAGGTCGGGCTCGTAATGGGGCCAGGCACCGCTCCCAGCGGGCGGCCGAGGGCCGAAGCGTGGCCGGCTGTGTTGAGCGAGCCGGACCGCCAGCCGGCTTCGAGCACGACCGTTGCCGCGCTGGACGCGGCGATGAGCCTGTTTCGTTGCAGAAACCTCCATTTTGTGGGTGCTGCGCCGCAGGGAAGCTCGGAGATAACGGCGCCGGAGGCCACAATGCGAGTCAGCAGGGAGTCGTGGCCGCTCGGGTAGAACCGATCAACTCCCCCGGCGAGGAATGCCACGGTGCTGCCATCGCTGGCGAGAGCGGCTCGGTGGGCCATTCCATCGATGCCATAAGCAGCTCCAGACACGATGGCGAAGCCGCGGTCGACGAGCCCGGCCGAGGCCTCCATGGCGATGTGTTCGCCGTATCCCGTGGCGGCTCTGGCTCCGACCAACGCGATGGAGTTGGGCAGTGCGGCGAGGGCAGAAGGTATACCACGCCACCACAGGGCGAGCGGAGCGTGCTGCTCGAGGTCGTTCAATGCCTCCGGCCAGAGAGCATCCGTGGCCAACAATAACCGGGCCCCGACGCGAACCGCCTGTTGCAGCGAGCGGATGACCTCGGTCGAGTTGAGCCGCGGGCGCCAGCGCTGCAGCCCCAGGTCGAGGGCCTGTACGAGTTCGGCGCTGGTGTCGCCATTCGCTTCGCTGAAATCGGTGGACGGACTCACGGCGAACAGCACACTCGGGCCAGCCGTCGCGTCGCCGGAGCGCGCGTCGCGGACCAGGGCGCCGAGGCGCACCGGGCTCCACGACTCGAGGATTGCAGTCAGGGCGACGCCGGCACCAAGGCTCGCCACGAGCAGTCCGGCCGTGCCGTCGCCCGGCTCGGCGATGCCAGACCAGGCCGCGCGGGCGAACACCTCGGCGACAGTGGCGGTGTCGGCACCCATCGCGTCTGCGACAGAGAGGGTCGCTGTGTTGTCGGCGCTGCCCGAGACGACTGAGCTACCCGAGACGACTGAGCTACCCGAGGCGACGTCGCTGTCACAGTCATCCGAACTGCCGGTAGCAGCAGTACTCCCGGAATCTTCCGGGCTGCCGACCAGGTGGAGTCTGTTGGTGATCGGCACCGGGGCTACATCGTGGCTATGTTCGCAGTTGGCGCCGACATCAGCCGCCGGTGGCGCGTCGCCTAGCGCTGACTTGCCACCGCGCACCCCCGCAGTAAGTTCTCTGACCTGGGACTCGTCGAGACCGAAGAGCTTCATGGCGTCATTCCTTTTCGTAGGTAGAGGGCTTGACCGACCTGGTCGGCGCCGGGGCTGGTGAGACCGTCGTAGTCGGCGAGGGTCCAGGCGATGCGCAGCACCCGGTCGTAGCCGCGCATGGTGATTCCGCCACGTTCGAGGGCGCGATCGAGTCCCGCGGTGCATGCCGGGGTCAGCCGCACTTGGGCGCCGCGCAGCCACGGGCCCGGAACCTGAGAGTTCAACGTCCACGGTGTGCTTTGCAGCCGCTCGGCCGCCGCGCCGCGGGCGCGGACCACCCGGTTTCGGGCGCTGCCGCTGGTCACGCGCGTCGTTCCGGCGGCGAGGCGCAGCTGGGCGGCGGTGATGCGCTTGACGTTGAGCTGGATGTCGATGCGGTCGAGCAACGGACCGGAGATGCGCGCGAGATAGCGTCGGCGCGCGTTTGGCGGGCAGGTGCAGCTCAGGTCTGCAGCCCCATACTGCCCGCAGGGGCACGGATTGGCCGCCATTACCAGTTGGAAGCTGGCCGGGAAATGCGCGACGGCGTTGGCGCGGTGAATGCTGATCCAGCCGGATTCCAACGGCTGGCGCAGTGCGTCAAGCACGGGCGAAGCGAATTCGGAGGCTTCGTCGAGAAACAGCACGCCGTGCGAGGCCTGCGAGGCAGCACCGGGACGAATCTGACCGTTGCCACCGCCGACCATAGCCGCGGCAGTCGCGGTGTGATGGGGCGCTTCCCACGGCGGCCGGGTAATCAGGGCATCGCCCAGTCCGAGACCGCTGAGCGAGCGAAGAGAGCTGACTTCGAGCGAGCTGACCGGGTCGAGGTCGGGCAACAGCCCGGGCAGTCGGGCTGCGAGCATGGTCTTACCGGCACCGGGCGGGCCGAGCAGAAAAACATGGTGCCCACCGGCGGCGGCGATCTGCAAGGCCAGGATGGCATCGTCGTTGCCGATCACGTCGGCCAGGTCGGGTTCGGCAGCCAGGCTGCTCGATCCGGTCGCCGCCAGGATCGGCTCGACCGGGATCGGCGGGAGGTCTGCCCCGTGCCAGATCGCTGCCTCGCGCAGCGACGCGACGCCGATCACTCGAATATCGGGAACGAGTCGCGCCTCTGCCTCATTACCGATGGGTACCATCACAGTCGTGTGCCCGAGGCGGGCGGCGGTCATCACGCCCGGCAGAATTCCCGGGGTCGGTCGCAGCCGCCCGTCGAGGGCGAGCTCGCCGAAGTGTACGACCTTGCCCACCGACCCCTGCGAAATGGTGCTGTCGGCGGCAAGGCAGGCCAGGGCGATCGCGAGGTCGAACCCGGCGCCGTGTTTGGGTAACGCGGCCGGCGACAAATTGATGGTGAGGCGGTGAACGGTGAGGGGGCATCCGCTGTTGGCAGCTGCGGCGCGCACCCGCTGGGTGGCCTGGGAAAGGGCAGCGTCGGGCAGGCCGATCAGAATCATGCCGGGCAGTTGCGCCGAAATATCGGCCTCGACCTCGACGAGCGCTCCGGTCAGGCCGAGCAGCGCCACGGCATGGGTGCGGGCGATGCCCATCAGAACACGCCCTCGAGGTGTTCGATGACCGGCTCGCGGCCCCGCGGAGCGATCACGGCGATGACGTCGAGCCGGATTTGGCGCGGCCATCGCTCGGCCTGCACACACCAGGCTGCAGCAAGGCGGCGCATCCGGGCGAGTTTTTTCATGGTGATGGCTTCAAACGGATGCCCGAAACGGAGGCTGCTGCGCGTCTTCACCTCGACGAAAACCACCGCGGAACCGCGTTGCACGACGAGGTCGATCTCTCCCTCGGCGCACCGCCAGTTTCGGGTCAGAATTGTGTAGCCGGCACCCTCGAGAAAGTGCGCGGCCTGCTCTTCGCCGAGTTTTCCGACTTCGTCTTTGCGCGCCACGAGTGCCTCCGAGAACCAGAGTGACCGCTCGAGCGTAGCCGTGGCCGGACCACCCCCGCATTGGTGCAGAACGCGGCGACCCGGGCGCTGTGGAGGAGGCTACCCGGGGGGTCTGCACGAACAGGCCGTGCTACTCGTCCTGCATTACGAACAGGCGTCGCACGATCTCGCCGGCGACGAGCGCATCAAGGCTCTCGTTGAGGTCGTTGAGCGGACGCGTATCGGTGTGCAGCAGCTCGACCGGCAGCTTGCCGTCGCGCCAGAGCTGCAGATAAGCCGAAATATCCCGGCTCGGCACGGAGTCGCCCATATAGGAACCGAGCAGCCGGCGGCCGAGCCCAGCGAACTGCAGCGCCGGCGTCGTGATGGACTGCTCGGGGTGCGGCAGACCGACCGAGACGAGCGCGCCACCACGGGTGAGAAGGGCGAGGCTCGCCTCCATGACCCGGGCACTGCCGACCGCCTCGATGGCGAGGTCGACACCGTCGTTGGCATACGTGTTCACGAGCTCCGCGGCCTGGTCGGGCGATCCAGCGTGGTCGGCGCCGCAGCGCAGGGCAAGGGCTTGTTTTTCGGGCAGCGGATCGATGGCGATCACGGTCGTGCCATCGACCTGCGCGGCGGCCATGACCGCCATCAGGCCGACCGCGCCGAGTCCGAACACGATTACCGATTGGCCGGGCGCGAGCGCGCCGGTGTTGAGCACGGCGCCGATGCCGGTGAGGGCCGCGCAGCCGAACATGGCGGCGATGTCAAAGGGAACGTCCTGATCAATCACCACGACCGATTCGCGGGCGACAACCGCGTACTGCGAGAAGGCCGAGACGCCCAGATGGTGGTTGATGCGTTCCCCAACGTCGCTCGCCAGCACCGCCGGGCCGTGCAGCAGGTCGCCGGTTCCATTGGCCTCGGCGCCGCGGTGGCAGAGTGCTGGCCGCCCGGCCAGGCAGGCCCGGCACTCGCCACAGCTCGGCACGAACACGAGAACGATCCGGTCGCCGACCTTGAGGTCGTCAATACCTTCGCCGAGCCCGGCAACGGTTCCCGCGGCTTCATGGCCGAGCGCCATCGGCAAGGGGCGCTGGCGCGAACCATCAATGACCGACAGGTCTGAGCGGCAGAGGCTGGCCCGTTCGATGCGCACGAGTACCTCGCCGGCACGCGGCGTCGGTACCGGAACCTGCTCAAACGTCAGCGGGCGGCTGTCGGCGTAAGGGCGCGCCGAGCCGGCTTCGCGAAGAATCGTGCTGAGCATCGTTGTTGGAATCATTCCTCCAACCTATCGTCAGAGCCGACGTACGCTGGGCCTATGAAAACTCTGCGCCACCGGGCGACCGACCTCGGCATGCTGGTGATGAACGGCGGGCACCGGATGCTGCTGGCTCTCTCCGGCGGACGCCTCGGCTGGACCATCGGCACCATGCAAACCGTTGAGCTCCAGACGATCGGCCGCAGCAGCGGGCTTCCTCGGTCGACGATGCTCACGGCGCCGATTCACGAGGGCGGGCGGTACGTGCTGGTGGCGTCCAAGGGCGGCGATGACCGGCATCCGTTTTGGTATCTCAACCTCGTGGCGCAGCCAAACGTGGACCTGACTATTCGCGGGGTGACGCGTCCGTTTCTGGCGCGCACCGCGTCATCCGCGCAGAAGGCCGCACTGTGGCCGCGCATTGTCGCCGCCTACCCCGGATATGGCGCATACCAGAAGAAAACCGATCGTGACATTCCGGTGGTCATCTGCGAACCCGTACCCTGATTTCGCTCCGGGCCGAGACTTGCTGATCTCCGGGAAAGGGTACGCCAGCCCGAGCGCCGACCCGCGTCCTCGCTGCTGGGGCTACCGTACGAAAGCGAGCCCACGATAGATCATGGGCCCGCTTTCCGCGCCCGGAAAGCAATACAAGTAAGACGGGTTAGGCGACCGGCTCACGGGTTTCGACGGCGAGGATGGCCGGGAAGATGAGCGTGTTCACGCCGGCCATCTCCTCGAGCACCCGGATGACCTGGCAGCTGTAGCCGAATTCGTTGTCGTACCAGACGTAGACCACAGCCTTCTGCTCGGTGACGATGGTGGCCAGCCCGTCGACGATACCGGCCCGACGCGATCCGAGGAAGTCGCTCGAGACGACCTCGGGGGAATCGATGTAGTCGATCTGCCGGTGCAGCGAGGAGTGCAGCGACATGGTGCGCAGATAAGTGTTGAGCTCGTCCTTCTCGGTGGCGACGGCCAGGTTGAGGTTGAGGATGGCCATCGATACGTCGGGCGTGGGCACGCGAATCGCGTTGCCGGTGAGTTTGCCGGCGAGCTCGGGCAGAGCCTTGGCAACGGCTTTCGCTGCACCGGTCTCGGTGATCACCAGGTTGAGCGCGGCCGAGCGACCGCGACGGTCGCCGGAGTGAAAGTTGTCGATGAGGTTCTGGTCGTTGGTGAAGGAGTGCACCGTTTCGACGTGGCCGTCGATAATGCCGTAGCGGTCGTTGATCGCCTTGAGCACCGGGGTGATTGCGTTCGTGGTGCAGGACGCCGCGGTGATGATGCGGTCGCTCGCCAGGATGTCGCCGTGGTTGATGCCGTGAACGATGTTCTTGAGCACGCCCTTGCCCGGCGCGGTCAACAGCACCCGGGACACTCCGGGGCATTTCAGGTGCTGCGATAGCCCCTCTTCATCGCGCCATTTACCGGTGTTGTCGACGACGATGGCGTCGTGAATGCCATATTGCGTGTAATCGACGCTGGCCGGGTCCCCCGAGTAGATCACCTGGATGAGCGTGCCGTTGGCGAGGATGGTGTTGTTCTCTTCGTCGATGGTGATCGTGCCCTCGAACGGGCCGTGCACCGAGTCGCGGCGCAGCAGGCTCGCGCGCTTCATCAGATCGTTGGCAGATCCGCGCCGCACGACGATCGCCCGCAGGCGCAAGCCCTGGCCGCCACCGGCATGCTCGATCAGGATGCGCGCCAGCAACCGGCCGATGCGACCGAAGCCGTAGAGCACGACGTCGGTACTGGTCCGATCGTCGAGTCCGTGCTGGCCGACGACGTCGGCGAGTTCAGCACGCAGGTATTCCTCGAGGGTGACGCGGCCGTTCTGTTGCCGAAAGCCGAGGGCGAGCCGGGCGAGGTCGATCGACGCTGCTCCGAGGTTGAGGCCGTCGATGGTCTGCAGAATCGGCAGTGTCTCGTCGAGCGGCAACTCGACATCCGCTATATGACGCGCGAAGCGGTGCGCCTTGAGCAGGCCGATGACCGACCGGTTGACCAGGCCACGCCCGTAGACGCTGGTGACCACATTGTTGTCGCGGTATAGGCGCCCGATCAGGGGAATCATCGCCTCGGCCATGGACTCGCGGTTGCTCCACAGAGCACGGGCACGATCAGCGTCCTGAATCACAGGGTTGCCTTCCTAAACCATCGTTAGTCAGTTAGACGGAACATGTCCGGCCACCTGCGGCCCCCGGAGTCATTCCTTATTCGTCGAGCGCAAGTTCCTTGGGGAGTTCGAAGTCTTTCGACGCGAGCTCTTCTACGTTGACGTCCTTGAAGGTCAGCACGCGCACCGACTTCACGAACCGGTCAGAGCGGTATACGTCCCAGACCCAGACGTCCTTCATGGTCAGTTCGAAATAAAAGTCGTGCTCAGTGTCACGGCGTACTAATTCGACCTCGTTTGCGAGGTAGAAGCGTCGTTCGGTTTCGACGACGTACTGGAACTGGCCAACGACGTCTCGATATTCCCGATACAGGGCTAACTCGACCTCGCGGTCGTAGTCCTCGATTTCGTCTTCTTCCATGGTGACTTCATCTTACAATGAGATTTTCAGCCACGATTTTCGGTGTAAAGCGCTCGGTCCGAGCAGGTCGATCGCGCTCATGTGCGCCGCGCTGCCGTAGCCCTTGTTCGACGCCCAGCCGTAGCCGGGTTCGTCGTCGTGCGCCGCGATCATCAGACGATCGCGGTGTACCTTCGCAATAACGGATGCCGCCGCCACCGACCCGCAGTCGCGGTCGGCTTTGACGCGGGTCACGACGTTGAGCGGGGTAGCCAGCGCCTTGTTCAGCCAGTCGTCGCTGCCGTCGAGCAACACGACGCTACCCGCCACGTCGACGCCCTGCGCATACAGGTCAGACAGGGCACGCTTGCCGGCCAGACCAAGGCAGGCGATGATGCCGAGTTCGTCGACCTCCGCGGCCGAGGCGAGTCCGACAGCGGAAAACGTCGCCCACGCCGCGGCGAGCGGCGCAAGTAGTTCTCGGCGCGGCTCGCTGAGCATCTTTGAGTCGCGCAGGCCCTGCGGCATGGTCTGAACGGATGCGTTCACCGCGGCGAATCCGACGGCCACCGGCCCGGCGAGGGCACCGCGGCCGACCTCGTCACACCCGATCACAAAGCTCGCGCCGCGGTGCAGCAGGTCGAACTCCACCTCGAGGGTGGGATCGGACACCGCCACTACTCGAAGCCCTGCTCGACCTCGCGGAACACGTCGGGATACTCCTCGAGCCAGGCCCAATGGGCCAACGGCCAGCTCACGACGAGCGCCCGCCCGACGACATTCTCGACGGGCACATAGCCCTGACCGGCAGTCTCGCCGTTGAAACGGGAATCCTTGGAATTGTAGCGGTTGTCCCCCATCATCCACAGCGAGTCGTCCGGGATGGTCACATCAAAGTCAATGTCAGAGACCTTGTCCTCGCCGGCCGGCAGCAGCACATAGGCGGATTCATCGAGCGGAACGTCGTTCACACTCATCTGGCCGAGGGCGTTACAGCAGACGACGTGGTCACCGGGCAGGCCGATGACCCGTTTGATCAGGTGGTCGTTGCTGTCGGGGGCAGACAGGCCCACGACCGAGAACAGCCAGTCGGCGCCGGCGACGATCGGGTTTTGCACGATCTCGGCCTGCGGCAGCAGCCATCCGCCCGGATCTTTGAATACGACGACATCGCCGCGCGTGATTGGGATGAGCTCGGGTTCGAGCTGGTTAACGATGATGCGATCGTCTACCTGCAGGGTGTTCTCCATCGACCCGGACGGGATGTAGAACGACCGAATCAGAAAGGTCTTGATCAGAAACGAGATGAGCAGGGCCACCACGAAAATGATCAACAGGTCGCGAATAAAGAGCAAGACGCTGCGCTTCCTGCTGGGCGCCTGTGTACTTCGTGCCATCTTGCTTCGGGACCTCTTCGACTCTGACACCCGATGATCGGACCTGGACGCGAGCACTTCATCTGTCATTTAACCGCCTGAGCTCCCCATCAGTTTAGGTGATGGGGAGCTCAAGCGAATCCGGCTGGATCGTGGGTTGGCGCGAAAGTTAGCGCTTTTCCTTGATCTTGGCCTTCTTGCCACGCAGGTCGCGCAGGTAGTACAGCTTCGCGCGACGAACGTCACCGCGGGTCACGATCTCGATGTGGTCGATGACCGGGGAGTGCACCGGGAAGGTACGCTCGACGCCGATCTGAAAGCTGACCTTGCGAACGCAGAACGTTTCGCGCACGCCTTCGCCGGAGCGGCCGATGACGACTCCCTGGAAGACCTGGATCCGAGAGCGGGTTCCCTCAATGATGTTGACGTGAACCTTGACGGTGTCGCCGGCACGGAAGTCAGGAAGATCCTTCTTCAACGATGGGGCGTCTACCGCGTCGAGAATATGCATATTATTTCGCTCTCTGTACCCGCCACAGGTCGACTACGCTAGGTGCTTCATTCGAAGCAATCAGTATGAGGATGTGCGCCGCGAAGTGCAGGTTCCCCTGTGGCAGAGTCCTGCAGCGGCACAATCAGCTATTGTGCCATGATCCGAGCCCGGCTGCAAAGTCGGGCCCCTGGAACAGACCCCGCTGTCAGGCCCGGTCGCGTTTCTCTTCGATGACGATGACCTCGGGGGTGCCAGGGCGACCAAAGCCTGGTGTTGGCTTGGTCGTCTTCGGCGCCGCATAGGGCAGTGGATATCCCGGCGCGGCCGGTGCAGACTGCCCGCGTGCCGTCTGCTCCACCCGGTCGACCATCGCGCGCATTCGACGCTTGGCGGAGTCGAACAGCTCCCAGAGCGCGAACCAGAACACGGCGAGTCCGCCGACGATGACCAGCACGCTGAGCCAGCCGGCGGCATCCGTTGAAAAAGGAATGGCGATGATGAGCGCGTGCCAGAGAGTGAGAACGCCGACGTCGGCGTAGGAGACGGCGCGGGTTTCGCGCACCTCTTTACGCGCATAGAAGAGGAGAGCGACCAGGAGAAGCCCCAGGCCGATGAGCACGGCTCCGAAGAAGATGCCCAGAACGGCCCAGGCGCCCGATCCGAAGATCGAGGACCCGACGAGGAGCCAGAGCGGCAGCGCTCCGGCGGCAATGAATTGCCAGTGGTAAAAGGTGCGGCGGATGATCACCGGGCCAGTTTATCGACGACGGCTGGGGCTTTGCTTGGCGTTCGCTGGGGGCAGAAGATCGGGCGACATCAGGTCGGGGCGCACCCGTTCGGTGCGTTCGATCTGCTGCTGGTGACGCCAGGTGCTGATGGCGCCGTGGTTACCGCTGAGCAGCACCTGCGGTACGTCGAGGCCGCGCCAGCTGGACGGTTTGGTATAGCTCGGGTACTCGAGCAGGCCGTCTTCGTGGGATTCCTCGACGAGGCTGTCTGGGTTGCCGACGACGCCGGGGATGAGGCGCCCGATGGCTTCAATCATGGCCATCACGGCGACCTCTCCCCCGTTGAGCACGTAGTCGCCGAGGCTGACCAAACGCACCCGGCCGCGGGCCTCGTAGTGGTCGACGACGCGCTGGTCGATACCCTCATACCGGCCACAGCCAAAAACGAGATGCTGCTCCAGCGAGAGTTCGCGCGCCATCGCCTGAGTGAACTGATCGCCAGCCGGGGAGGGAAAGATGAGGATCGGGCCGTCGGTGGCTGCGTCGACGCGCGGGATTTCGGCGCCGAGGATGGCGTCGAGGGCGGCGCCCCACGGTTCCGCCTTCATGACCATGCCGGCACCGCCGCCATAGGGCGTGTCGTCGACCGAGTGGTGCCGGTCGTAGGTGTGGTCGCGCAGGTTGTGCACGCCGAGTTCGATCAGTCCGCTCTGGCGAGCCTTGCCGAGCAGCGACAGATTGAGCACATCGAAGAATTCGGGAAAAATGGTGACGATGTCGATGCGCATGGTCAAATTCTAGAAGAGTCCGAGGTTCGCTTTCGCCTCGAGGTACCGGTCGATGACCAAATCGACCAACGGAGCGGGGACCGGGGCGCCCGGAACCAAAAGCGGAGCGGTGACCAACTCGGCACCGACGCTCTGGGCGCGGGTCAGATCGAAGAAGAATCCCGGTGCCATCAAATAGGTACTCACTGTGACGCTGCCGCTGCGCAGCCGGGCCTCCGTGACGGCGCAGGCCAGACGAGGCGTGGCCGCGGACAGAAAACCGACCGTGACACGCACGCCGAGGCGCTCCGCCAGCATCTCGCCGATCCGGCGGCAGTCCGCCACCGCGCGTTTGTCGCTAGAACCGGCAGCGGCGAGAACGACCTCGCGGCCGGGCAGGGCGGTGAATCCGGCGGCATGCAGCCGGTGCTCGAGTACATCGATGAGGCGACCATCGGGGCCAAGTGCCCGGGAGACGGTGGTCACGCGGCCGGGCACGCAGGTCTCGCGTTGCAGATCGACGTGCACGTGATAGCCGGCGGAAAGCAACAGGGGCACCACCACTGCGGCACGATTCGGACGCAACGCGCCGAGGCTGGCTGCGACATCCGGTTGTTGCACATCAACGAAACCGCCGGCCACGCCCAGATCCGGGCGCGCAAGCGCGACGGCATCGACGAGGGCGGTGATAGCGGCCTGCCCGTCAGCAGAACTCGTGCCGTGCGAGATGGCGACGAGGGCGGCGGGTAATGCCGTCTTCTGCGCGGCATCCGCTTGATCGATGCGGAGTCGATCGGCTCGCAACGGGTCGGTGCGGGTCTGCTGGGTGTGAGCCGAGGTGGTTCGCACCTGCTCGGTGCTGAGTCGTTCGCCGAGCAGGGTCATGCCGCCTCGAGATATGCGGTCTCGACCGCGACCTCGATGAAACCGCCAACGACGCGGGTTTCGTAGGTGTTCAGCACGAGCGTCGGGTTGGTGAAGCATTTCCCGGTGCCGAGGTCGTACACCTCTTTATGCAGCGGTGAGGCGATGGTGGGGCGGTCGCCCCTGGAGCCGACGATGCCGCGGGCCATGACGTGGGCCTCGGTGTGTGGGTCGCGGTGGTCGACGGCATAGATCTCGGTGGGTGAGAGCAAAAACAGGGCGATCTGGTTCTTGCGGATGAGAGCCGCTTCACCCCAGCAGGGTTCCAGATCGGCCACGGCGCAGGCGCGCTCCCAGACCAGGGTGGGGCGGGTCAGCGCGGCAGTAGGGCGAATCTCGGCCGTTGTCATCGTCATCGTCATCGTGCGCTTCCAGGGGATTTTATCGGGCGGTGTCGCGTTTGTGCGTTGGTCCCACGGTAGGCGAGCCATATTTCGGCCAGTCGCCCACTATGTTTCCTCGCCGTGAAACTCGCCTCACAGCGAGGCTGCGTCGCTGTGGGGCTTTCGACCAGCACGGGACACACGAGCGACACGAGTGGGAAACTGCCCCAAACTACGCTCACAAATGCCCCGCTTCGAAAGGATGCTGATGCCAGCTTCGAATGAAACCGCTTCCGCGTATTCTGCCCCAGACCCCACAACGACCGCTGGGGCTGCGACACACGCCGTCACATCGACGAGCAAAGCGGATGCCGCCATTCCCGCTGCCGAGACGCTGCGCCGGGTCATCGTGATCGGCGGCGGCCCGGCCGCGCACCGGCTCACCGACGCTCTGCACTCCCGCGACACCGAGCACACCCTGTCGATCGTCGTGCTGGCCGAGGAAAACCACCGCCCCTATGACCGGGTAGCACTGAGCCAGCGGCTCGCCGGAATGATCGACCTCACCTTAAAGCCCAGCACCCCGTGGGACAGCGAACGGATCGCGCTGCGCATCAACGAACGCGCCACCCGCATCGACCGGGTCAACCAGACCGTCACGACCTCGGCCGGAGCCGTGCTCGAGTATGACGACCTCGTGCTCGCCACCGGGTCGAGCGCGCCCGTACCGGAGATGCCCGGTCACGAACACATTCGGGTGTACCGCACCCTCGATGACGTCGACGCCCTCGTCGACGAACTCGCCGCCCTCACAGCCTCACTCGGCCGCACCCCCAAGGTCGTCGTGGCCGGCGGCGGACTGCTCGGCCTCGAAGCGGCCGGCGGACTGCACAAGCTCGGCGCCGAGTCCGCCATCGTGCACTCGGGCGGCTGGCTGATGTCGGCCCAACTCGACGAGGGCGGCGGACAAGCGCTCGGCCGGATCATCGTGTCCCAAGGAATCGAACTGCACCTCGGCACCCGGGCCCGCACCATACTCACGAACGACGACAACACCGCCGTGACCGGCCTGCAACTCGGCACTGGTCGCGAAATCGCCGCCGATATGGTCGTTTACGCGATCGGCATCTCCCCGCGCGACGAGCTGGCCCGCAACGCCGGACTCTCCGTCGGGGACCGCGGCGGCGTCACGATCGGCAACGACTGCCGCACGAGCGATGCAAACATCTGGGCGATCGGCGAGGTTGCAAGCTGGAATGACCGCTGCGTCGGCCTCGTCGCCCCGGCCAACGCCATGGCCGAGGCCGACCGGCTGCTCGGCGGCAGCGCCGAGTTCGCAACCGTCGACGATGCCACCAAGCTCAAGCTCTCCGGCGTCGACGTCGCAAGTTTCGGCGACGCCCTCGCCACCACAGCGGGTTCGCTCGAAATCGTCTATGCCGACCCGGCCCGAGGCCTGTACCAAAAACTTGTGATGACCGACGACGCCAAGACCCTGCTCGGCGGTATCTTCGTCGGTGATGCTACGCCCTACTCGGCCCTGCGTCCGATGGTCGGCCGCGAGCTCAGCAGTGAACCCGCCGCGTATCTCTCAGCAGCCGGAGCCGAGGCTCCGGCCTGCGCCGAACTGCCCGACGACGCGCTGGTCTGCTCCTGCAACATGGTGTCGGCCGGCGCGGTACGGCAGGCTGTGCGCGGCGACGACCCGGGAACTGAAAATGCTCATGACGCCTGCACCGAACTCGGTGCGCTCAAGAGGTGCACGCGCGCCGGCACCCAGTGCGGGTCGTGTGTGCCACTGGTCAAAAAGATCCTCGAGGCCGAGCTGACGGCATCCGGTCAAACGGTGTCGCACTCGCTGTGCGAACACTTCGAACTCAGCCGCCAGGAACTGTTCGAATCGGTGCGGGTGCTCGGGCTCACGTCGAGCGATGAAATCTTTTCACGCTTCGGCATCGGCCGCGGCTGCGATGTCTGCAAGCCCGCCGTCGGCTCGATTCTGGCCAGCCAGAACACCGCCTACATTTTGGATTCCGGCCGCGGTAGCCTGCAGGACACCAACGACCGCGCCATGGCCAACATGCAAAAGAACGGCACCTATTCGGTCGTCCCTCGCATTCCCGGCGGCGAAATCACCCCGACCAAACTCGCCGTGATCGCGCAGGTTGCGCTCGATTTCGACCTCTATACCAAGATCACCGGCGGCCAGCGGATCGACCTGTTCGGCGCCCGGCTGGAGCAGCTGCCCGACATCTGGCGCATCCTGGTCGACGCCGGATTCGAATCCGGGCAGGCATACGGCAAGGCGCTGCGCAACGTGAAATCGTGCGTCGGCTCGACCTGGTGCCGGTTCGGGGTGCAGGATGCCGTCGGCCTCGCGATCCGTCTCGAACTGCGTTATCGCGGGCTGCGCGCGCCGCACAAGTTCAAGTTCGGGGTCTCGGGCTGCGCTCGGGAGTGTGCAGAGGCCAAGGCGAAGGATGTCGGCATCATCGCAAGCGACAACGGCTGGAACATGTATATCGGCGGCAACGGTGGTTTTCAGCCAGTGCACGGGCAGCTGTTCGCGACCGACCTCGACGAAGAAACCCTGATCAAATACATCGATCGCTACCTGATGTACTACATTCGTACGGCCGATCGCATGCAGCGCACCGCCCGCTGGATGGAAGACCTCGAGGGCGGCCTGGCGCATGTGCGCGACGTCGTCATCAATGACTTGCTGGGCCTGGCAGAGGAACTCGAACAAGCCCTGCGCGCTCACGTCGACAACTATGAAGACGAGTGGGCTGCGACACTCGCCGATCCAGAGCGGTTGCGCCGGTTCCGTTCCTTCGTGAACGCGCCGACCGAACCCGACCCGAGCATCGCGCTCGTTACGGAGCGTGACCAAATCCGGCCGGCGACCCCGGCCGAGCGAGCCTCGTCGGGTACTGTTCTCCTAAGTGGAAGCCGCATTCCTGTACGAAATGAGTAAGCAAATGACAGCCCAGAATTTTCGAACGGCTGGGTCAGTCAGCAGCGGATCAGTCACACTCGTGGGCGGCGGCCCCGGCGCCGCCGGGCTGCTGACCGTGGCAGCGGTAGCTGCCCTTGTTCAGGCGGATGTCGTGTTGTTCGACCGCCTCGCCCCGACCGACGAACTCGCCCTGCTCGCGCCCCTTGCGGTCCTCATCGACGTCGGCAAGCGCGCCGGCAGCCATCCGGTCTCGCAGAGCGGTATCGAAGAACTCATTGTCGAACATGCCCTGGCAGGCAAGCGCGTAGTGCGGCTCAAAGGAGGCGACCCCTACATCTTCGGGCGCGGCAGCGAAGAAGTTCTGGCCTGCCATCGCAACGGCATTCCGGTGACCGTGATTTCCGGCGTCACCAGTGCGATCGCGGTGCCGGCCGCGGCGGGAATTCCGCTCACCCACCGCGGTATCAGCCACGCATTCACCGTGATCAGCGGCCACGCGCCGCTCACCGATAACGAGCTCGAGGGCCTCACTCTGCTCGGCAGCACCATCGTCGTTTTGATGGGTGTCGGCACGCTGCCGACCCTGAGCCAGGGCCTGCTGCGCCACGGCATGCCCGCCGGCATGCCGGTTGCGATTATTGAGCGCGGCTTCAGTGCTACCCAGCGCACGACCGTGAGCACGCTCGCCACGGTGCTGGCCGATGCGGCCGCAGCCAGCGTGCGCAGCCCCGCCGTGCTTGTCGTCGGCGAGGTCGTGCGCCTCGCCTTCAGCGGTGACGCCGCCGCGAACGACCTCATTGCCCGCGCCGCCGAATTTTCGGTGGCCGACTGATGGTGGCGACAAACGACGTGGTCGGGCCGGTTTCGGGAGGCGAGTCCGCGGCATCCACCGCACATCTGCCAGCACCGAACCTGCACGCGCACAACGTACGCCTGCCGAAAGCGACCGAGCTTATTGATGTCACTGCCCCGCTTCTGCAGCCGAACCAGCTCGAGGGATTTCGCATCGGCGTGACAAGTGATCGCCGCTCGAGCGATCTGATCGACGCCTTCGAACGACGCGGCGCGCGGGTCGTGCACGCACCGACGCTGCGGATTGCCCACTCCGAGCAGGACGGTCCGCTGCTCACTGACACCAGAACTCTGATCGCCGCTCGACCCGATATTCTGCTCGCGACAACCGGTTACGGCGTGCGACGCTGGTTCGAAGTGGCCGAGGCCGTTGGCATCGGCTCCGGCCTGACCGACGCACTGGCCGACACTACGATTCTGGTGCGTGGACCCAAGGCACGCGGCGGCATTCGCGCCACCGGGCTGGACGACTCCGGCATGAGTGATTCGGAGACCACCGCCTCGCTCGTTGACAAGGTTTTAGCCGAGTATCCCCCGGGGCTCACCATTGGCATCCAGGTGCACGGAGCCACCGACGAGGTGCAACTCGATCGCCTGCGCGCGGTGCACGAGCGCGTGCTGGTCGTGGCTCCGTACCGCTGGATCGCCATGGATGACACCGATGAGCGCGTCTACAAGCTCGTGGAAGCCATCTGCTCCCGCCAGCTGGACTGCGTCACGTTCACGAGCGCACCGGCCGTGCATGCCCTGTTCACCGCGGCGGAGGGAATGGATGTCTACCCCGAGCTCATTGCAGCGTTACAGACTCGGGTTTGCGCGGCCGCCGTCGGACCGGTGACCAGTGCGCCGCTGATCGCCGCGGGTATTGCGCCGATTCAACCGACCCGGTTTCGCATGGGCGCACTGATCCGGTTGGTTTGCGAACACCTCGAACAAAACATGATCGAGCGCATCGAGACCCAGAACGGGCTCGTGCAGTTGCGTGGTTCGACCCCGCGGAAACCCTACGTGCCAGGGTTGGGTGAGGCCAGTAGCTAACAGCAAGTCCGCCGTGTGACGTAGGGCGAGAATCAGGAA